>CAUFVC010000183.1:0-5196 GCA_959029275.1 uncultured Eubacteriales bacterium
CGCTTTCATATTATTCCCCATTTCTGCGCTGCTCTTCAGCGCATCTCAAGTTTGGGCGTCAGTGCGGTTGAACGGGGAGCCATCGCTCCCGCAGAAGATGATGGGATCCGTTCAACTGTTGCCCAAGACCTTGGCCAAGCTGAATCTGGCGCTGACCGGCATTGAGGCGGCGCCGTCGCAGCAAGTTATTCAGGCGGTCTGTGCAGGTTATGACAAAGCCAGGGCGACAGGGACGCTGCGGGAGCGAAATAACGCCTATCTTTTCTCCGTCGATTTGCGGGATAAAAATGGAGAGCCGATCTGCGCATCCATCAAGCGATCCGACTATGGAGTGTATCCATGGTACTTGAATTTCGCCGGTGTGAGCCGGACGAATCCTATGCGGAATCCGGGAAAAGAGCTGGAGCGATTTGCCTTTTTGGGCTCTTGGTCCAATTTTCTGGAGGAGCTGGAGAGAAAAGCGCTTCCTGAGCCCTGGGATTTTGAGGACAGCCAGAATAAAAAATATTTTATTTTGCAAAAATACATCCAGTATACATTTTACCGGCTACAGCTTGAAGACAAAGTCTGTGTGGCAGAGGATGGCAGCTTTGCGGCGTTTAACACTGGTCTGGTTACACAGCACTATGATGATCTATACGCTTGTTTTGAGCTAAGCGATGATAGTCACAAGACAAAGTGGCGCTTCTTGGAGTTTTGCACCGCTGCCGGCCGTGGGGTGGGAAAACGGCTTGTGGATTATTTTAATCCCCTGCCGCAGCCCCCATCGTATTTTGAGTGCAAGGAGGATCTGCTCTTTGATCTGGAAAAGGAGCTCCACACTGATTATGAGCACATTTTGCTGGACAATGTGGCGCGCCTGCCGCTGGAATTCCTCCGGGAAGAGTGCCATGGGATGCAGGCTGCGCTGGAGGCTGTTGACCGGATCGAGGGAGCCGGCGATTGGCGGGAAAAAAAGCTTCGCTATCAGGAGCTGAGCGATCAGATCGCGGAGACGCCGCGGCTGTTTAACCGCTTGCGGAATCGGCTGGAGGATGCCATTGAGATGGCGAGAAAACAGGTGCGCTGGAATTATAAGACCGCGATCCCGTGTTTCTTTCCTACGCGAAATGTAATGAGTCTTATGCTTCCGCTGTCTCTGCAGGACGACAGCAGGGCAGACGCCGCACTGGTAGTCGAGCGAACCCGTTCTGGCAATTATCAGGGGCAGACGATCCTCACGCTGCAGCAGGCATATTTGGACGGCCGCCTCCTTTGCCGCCCCAACAGCGAATGGCTGGATACGAGGAACATTAGGGGCGCGGAGGATGATGTGGAGGAAGACGAGGAAGAATAAAAGGGACACTTCAAAAGGATCTGATTGTCAATGTCAGATCCTTCTTTGTCCTATGTTTGAAACACAAATGATATGTATTTTCTTATAGTAAGATCGTCTGCAATAGCACGTCGATATCCGCTAGTAAACGTCGAGTTTCCTCATCGGAAGAGTGTAAATAATGAGAACGAAGCTTTTCCGCAATTTCCTTCAACACGATTTCTTTGTCAGCGTTAGTCACCATAATATTCTCAGCCCGCTCTACATCCTGTGGAGTTAAAGAGAATTCACTGGCAAACTGGGCTCCTAATTTGATGCCTGTCAGGAGATAATTTTCCTGGATCAGGATGGCAAAGGCGCTTATCTGATCGAGCAATTCATTTTCTGCATATCCATGCTGCTCTAGGTAGGTTTGCAAAGCCGTCCAAGCCTCTTCCTCCGTAGGCCGTGTAGCGGTATTATAGCTGGAACTGGAGTACAGCAGATAATCAATCAAGATTGGCAAATGGAGCTTATCCGACAATTCCTTATACAATGTATCCATACGATCGATCCTTTCTATCACTGGGCGCCCCATTCGAATGTGTCCGCTGCGGCTCTATAGAAAAGTATATATCAAATTTGTAAAAATTCAAGCGTCTGTTGAATGGAAAATTATGGACAAAATCAATTGGTTAATATTTTATAAATTGGGATTAACTTTTCCTATGGCTTTTGACAGAAGGATTTGATACTATCACCACAGAAGGTAAATTTGGAGAGGATGGTGACAGCATTGAGTACGTTGTTATGTAAATCAGAGTATGAGGCGAAGATTGCAGCCAGCCGGGATGAGAGAATGAAGTGGTGGCGTGAGGCCAGGTATGGTATGTTCATCCACTATGGATTGTTTTCGATCCGGGGGGCCCACGAGTGGGCGTGGGCTATGGAAAATAGCTGTGCAGGGGAGTATGAGGAGCTAAAGGATCAGTTGTTGACGAAGCCGGGCGCTCCCAGAGAATGGGTGCAGCTGGCCAAGCGCGCCGGTATGAAATACTGCGTGATGGTGACGCGGCATCATGAGGGCTTCAGTCTATGGGATTCCAAGGTCAATCCATTTAACTCGGTGAATTTTGGGCCCAAGAGGGATTTAGTTCGGGAATTCGTGGACGCCTGCCGTGAATTTGATATGGGGATCGGCTTTTATTCGTCGCTGATGGATTGGCATCATCCGGACGGAGGCCGCTGCGCCTACGATATGGAGGCGCGCAAGCGCTTTAACGAATATATCCTGGGATTAAACCGGGAATTGATGAGCAATTACGGAAAGATCGATATCCTCTGGTATGATGTGTCGGCCCCCATGGAAAGCTGGGAGGGATGGGATTCCTTGACACTCAATCAAATGGTTCGGGAATTGCAGCCCCATATTATCATTGATGACCGGTCCAAGCTTGCTGAGGATTTTGGAACGCCGGAAGGGCATATACAGGCGCAGGATCGGGACTGGGAAGCGTGCATGACCTTCAACGACCTGAGCTGGGGATATATTGATTCGAAACAAGCGGTTCCCTATAGCTACAACGCGCAGCGGATTCTCCGTATGCTGTGGCAGGTAACGGCGGGAGGCGGCAATCTGCTTCTGAACATCGGCCCCACACCGGATGGATCGGTGCCGGAGGAAGCCGTTGAGCCGCTGGAGACTGTGGGCAGATGGCTGGAAGTATATGGCGAGGCTGTGTACGGCAGCATCCCAAAGGAAAAGATTGTGAGACTTGGCTCCATGGGGCGTTGCAGTATGAGCAATAAGGGGGAGAAGGTCTATCTGTGGAATTGGATCTGGCCTACGGATGGAACCATGACCCTCGGAGGATTTGAGACGCCACTGTTGAGGGCTCGGATTCTCGGAACGGATGAGGAGATAGAGTTTGAACAGAAGGGGCATCGGATTTTCCTAAAGAACTTGCCCCTGACATCTCCCGATACCATCGCCAACGTCAGCATGGTTGAATTGACCTTTGAGGAGACACCGAAGTACACCTTTGCCAGCTATATTCCACAGCTGCACGGCGGGAAGGAAGTTGCGCGGGATTAAGGAGAGAGCCAGAGACCGGGATGAAGAGATCCTGGTCTTTTTTTGATCCTTGGTTCTGTCGCGGAACGCAAACGTTGTAGAACACAAATATCTTCCAAAAATCGCTGGTTCTGGCAATTGACAGTCCTTAAAAACAAAGGTACAATGGAAATACATGTTCGGAAGAGTAGTTGGGAGGAAAATGGGATGAAGATTGGAATTGGAATTGACACAGGCGGTACATACACAGATGCGGTACTCTACGATTTTCACAGTAAGACGGTGCTGGCCAAGGCGAAGGCGCTGACGACCCGGGAAAATCTGGCTATAGGCATCGAAGCATCCCTGAGCTGCCTGCCGCAGGATCAGCTGGTCAAGGCGGAAATCGTGGGGTTATCCACAACGCTGGCCACCAACGCCTGTGTTGAAAATAAAGGCGGGCGTGCTCGGCTAATGTTTTGGGGAGTGGACCGCAAGGTAGCGGCATCCACCGGGGCGCGCTATGGCCTGCCCGATATGGAGGCAATCGTATTTCAGGAACAGGGAGCCCATTTTGACGGACAGCTGGACGAGGAACCGGATTGGGAGGCCTTTGGCGAGAATCTCCATGAATGGTTCGACGGCTATGACGCGGCGGCTATCGTGGAGATCAATGCGATGAAAGATAACGCCGCCATTGAAAAAAAGGCAAAGCAATTGGTGAGGTCGGCGCTGAATATTCCAGTGGTCTGCGGGCATGAGCTATTTTCCGATCTCAACAGCGTCCAGCGCGGCGCCAGCACCCTGCTCAACGCCAGGCTGATTCCAGTGATCGCGGATTTCCTGGAGGCCGTGAAGAGGGTTCTGAAGCAGAAAGGAATCACGGTCCCCATCGTCATCGTGCGCAGCGACGGCAGCCTGATGAATGAGGAATTCACCGCTGTTCGCCCGGTGGAAACGCTGCTCTGCGGTCCGGCCGCCAGCGTGATGGGGGGCGTGGAGCTGACAAGCGAACCCAATAGCCTAATTGTCGATATGGGTGGGACGACAACGGACATCGCATTTGTGAAAGACAAGATTCCCGTCCGCGCGGAAGATGGAATTCGGGTAGGAAAGTGGAGAACCTTTGTCAAGGGCCTGTACGTCGATACCTTTTCCCTTGGGGGGGATACGGCAGTTCGGTACAGCGACCGCCAGCTATTTCTAGATTCCGTTCGGGTAGTACCGCTGTGCATGTTGGCGGCACAGTATCCCAGCGTCTTGAACACATTGCGGGATTTAGTCCAGCAAGAGCGAACCCATACAAAATACATCCATGAGTTTTATGTGTGCCTCAAAGATATATCGGGCAGCGACCGGTATTCTGAGCGGGAAAAAGACTTCTGCCGGGTGCTGGAGGGAGGGCCCCTTATGCTTGAGGAAGCTGCCGCCGCCGTGGGAAAGGATGTGTACACGCTCAACGTAACGCGCCTGGAAAAGGAAGGCGTCGTCATCCGCAGCGGCTTAACGCCTACGGACATCATGCATATTAAGGGGGATTTCCAGCGCTATAGTGCGGAGGCATCCGTGCTTGGCGCCCGCCAGGTCGCGCTGTGCATTGGGATGGACTTGGATACGCTGTGTGATCGGGTGTATGAGGAGATCCACTGGCAATTGTATCGGAATATCGCCCGCATTTTGTTGGAAGACCGAAATCCCTACTACAAAAAGCATGGGCTGGACGGGGGGATGGAGGCATTCCTTCGGGATTGCTTTGAAGGCCGCGAAGGGACGCTGCTAAACTCCCGTTTGACAACTCCGGCGGCTTTAATCGGAGTGGGGGCGCCAACCCATATCTTTCTGCCCAAGG
>CAUFVC010000184.1:0-5180 GCA_959029275.1 uncultured Eubacteriales bacterium
TAGGTGGCCGTATAGTGGGCCTCCCGCACGGGACTGTCCTGATCCATCATAAAAAGCTGTTTCTGCGGGATCTCTTCAAACAGGAACTTTCGATAATCCACGATTTCCTGCTTCAAATCGCTGAGCTCTCTCAATTTTCCCTCAATCTCCGCGCCGATCTGTTCCTGAATCTCCTTTAAAAACAGTGACTCCTCTTCCAGCGTCTTATCTATATTTTTATCCATTTGCCCACCTCACGCATTCGTTTTATGTCATTTCATGCCATGGCCGATTCATCTATACGTCGTACACGCTTCCTCCGATGAACTCCCGTATGATGGAATTGTCCGGCACCATCTCGGAGCTGACGCCAAGAAAATAATCGAGAAATTTGATTAGCCGCCTGGCCTCCCCGTATTCTGGCTCATAGCGACCGATATCAAATAGCAAGGGCTCCGCATATTGTTTCAGAACCGCCAACTCATAAATGTGCGCCGAATTGAACATCACATCCGCTTCCTCCTGAAAGGGGAAAATATTGGACTCCTCCCCTCGGCGGACCGACGGCCACATGGAAATTGTCGTGGCGGCGGAGGCGCCGCGGTACAGATTGTCGCGCACCATCCTCCGCAACAGCCGGCCGTCTGTCGTGGGGATGCGGTTGTGATCGTCGATATTGATCAGCGTCAGCGCGCTGATATAGATTTTAAACTTAGAAGCCCGCGGAATCATCTCGGACAATCTTTCATTCAGCCCATGAATGCCCTCCACCACCAGGATGTCGCGGGGCCCCATGGAAAATACATTGCTCCGGTCGTCGCGCTTGCCCGTCTTGAAATTATAGTATGGGATCCCCACCGTCTCGCCATTCATCAGCCTTACAATGTCCTCATTAAACTGCTCTGTATCGATGGCCTCCAGAGATTCAAAGTCTGGTTTTCCATATTGATCAAGGGGCGTTTTATCCCGATCAACAAAATAATTATCCACGGAAATCATGTGGGGCCGCATACCTTCCGCCCGCAGCTGAATGGAAAGTTTCCTGGCAAAGGTCGTTTTCCCGGAGGAGGATGGGCCTGCAATCAGCACAAGCTTGACCCTGTCAGACCGGCGTTTGATTTCCTCCGCGATATTGGCGATCCGCTTGGCGTGAAGCGCCTCTGAGACATGGATCAGCTCCTGGATCGTCCCCTTTGCAATGGAATCGTTTAATGCCCCCACGTCCTCAACCTCCAGGATCCGGCTCCACTCCTTGGATTGTTGGAAGACCTGAAACAGCTTCTCACTTGGCGCAAAGGCCGGAACCCGGTGAGGATATTCCTTTTCCGGCATCAACAAAATAACCCCTTCCTTATACGCGATCAAATCAAAAAATTGAATGGATCCGCTTTCAGGAAGCATAAAGCCATAGAAATAATCCTTATCCTCTCCAAACTCGTACAGGTTTACAGTGGAAAACCGGCGATACCGAAACAGCCTTGCCTTCGCGTCCATGCCCGCCGCTTCAAAGAGGTCCATCGCCTCCTCCAGCGGATACACCTTCTTGACGATGGGCTCATTGTTGTGGACGATCTCCCACATGCGGGAGCGAATATCCGCCACTTCCCTCTCCGTAACCCACGGTTCGCAGTCTGCCTGCTCCTCCTCTTTTCGCCGCCAGATCTCACAATAGCTGCCGTGGCCGATGGAATGCCGGATCTTAATCTGAATCTGCCGGCCTAGCACTTCATGGGCACTGCGAATGAACAGATAGTAGACTGTGCGCCGGTACACCCGGTACCCGTCCGGGTGCTCCATGTCGATAAATTCCACCGAACAATCCTCATCCAGCTGAAAGGGGAGCTCCCGCAGCTTGCCGTTGACCTTCGCCATCATGATGGGAGACGCCCCCGGCCTCTGCCTTTCACGGCTAAGCTCCAACAGGGATATCCCCGCTTGGCAAATAATCTTGTCCTGTCCCAGTTGTACATGGATCTGTCTCATTGCGCCTCTCCTTTCCTAGAAAATCCGGAAGACATCCTGACCCGACGGATACCGGATGACCTCCAAATCCGATGTCTTGCCAATCAGATACTCGCGGATCTCGTCTGCGGCTAACTGTTCTGTTCCATAATGTCCCCCGTCCACTAAGACCATATCCATGGTTAATGCTTCCTCTGCACCATGATATGTGATATCGCCTGTCAAATATACATCCGCCTTTTGCTCATACGCGGTGTGTACAAACTCCATCCCGGAACCCGTACACAGCGCCACACGCAAAACTGCTCTGTCAACGGCCCCTGATACCACCCGGACATAGGGAAGGGCTAGCGCCCCCTTCACATGGTCGAGAAACGCCTCTAACTTCATGGCTTCTGGCAATACGCCGATCCGCCCCATACCGGCTCCTTGGCCAAATTCTGGCTTTGCCACCAGCGGACGAACTCCCAGAAGCCCCAGCCGCCTGGCCACCGTGTCGTTGGTGCCGCCGGCAGCGCAGTCCAGATTGGTGTGCGCCGCGTACAGCGCAATCCCATGCTCCGCCAGGGAAAGAATTCTTCCGCCATCCCGGCTCTCATCGGTAATCCGGTGAACCGGCCGGAACGGCATGGGATGGTGCGTGACGATCATCTGAGCGCCTTTCGCAACCGCGTAGGCGATAACCGCCTCCGTGGCGTCCAGCGCCGTAATGAGAGTCTTAACCCTCCGGGCTGGCCGGCCTATGAGAAGCCCGACATTGTCGTAGCTCTCCGCCATGGCCGGGTCCGCCCACTCCTCCATCCTTTGACAAATCTGTGAAACCGTTATGTCCATCGCCCTAGCACCTCCTCGATGTCCTGCCTCTCCTGCTCTAATGCCTCGCACCGGGCAGCACATGCGGCACTGCCAGATCTTTCTCCCTGGCGCAGCTGCGCCAGGAGTTCTCCAACCGCTCTCCGCCGCGCCCGCAGCTCCCCCTGCAAAATGGGGTCTCTCGCTTCCATCAATCTCTTGCCATATTGGTACTCAAGCTCGCAGGCATACGCCTCATGTCCCGGACGGCAGACCAGGATCGTGTACCGCTTCCCCCGGTCCACGATCATCGCCTCCTGCGCGATACGCAAGCCCACGCGATGCACCGTGTGGCGTACCGCCGCCAAATCGGACTGGGGTTGAAGCAGCAGCGCCTCCAGAGAGGGCAGGATATTCTTTTCCCGCTGCGACTCCTGCAATAGGAGGTCTGAGCACAGCCGCCCCCCTATGCCAGCCATGACCACGACGCTGGCATCGCCTGGCATGACACCCTCCAGGCCGTCGGACAGCCTGCAATGGACCTGTTCCTCGAGGCCATACTCCCGCACATGGGCTTTCGCCCTATCCAGCGGCCCCGGCCGAAGGTCGCACGCCAGCGCACAAGGGCTGATCCCCTGTGCAACCAGATAAATGGGGAGATAGCCGTGATCCGTGCCGATATCCGCTACCGAGAACCCCTGCGGCACCATATCCGCAATCTGTCTCAGCCTCGCCGTCAGCTCCATCTGCTTCCCTCACCTGCCTCACTCAAAACACGTACCGCGAATGTTTTAAAAAAAGCGGGATCTGCATCCCGCTGCTGATTACTCCAAATAATCCTTTAACTTTTTGCTCCGGCTGGGATGGCGGAGTTTCCGGAGAGCCTTGGCCTCGATCTGCCGGATGCGCTCCCTCGTAACGTTGAATTCCTTCCCCACTTCCTCCAGCGTTCGCGCCCTCCCGTCATCCAGGCCGAATCGCAGCCGCAATACCTTTTGTTCCCGCTCCGTAAGCGTTCCCAAAACATCCAGCAACTGCTCTTTCAGCAGGGTGAAGGCCGCTGCATCGGCGGGAATCATCATTTCTGTATCGGGAATGAAGTCCCCGAGATGGCTGTCCTCCTCCTCACCGATGGGAGTCTCGAGGGATACCGGCTCCTGCGCGATCTTGAGAATCTCGCGCACCTTTCCAACAGGCATGTCCAGTTCCTCCGCGATCTCCTCAGGCGTCGGGTCCCGACCCAGCTCCTGCAAAAGCTGGCGGGAGACTCGAATCAATTTGTTGATGGTCTCCACCATATGAACGGGAATTCGTATGGTGCGGGCCTGGTCCGCGATGGCTCTGGTGATGGCTTGCCGTATCCACCAAGTCGCATAGGTGCTAAATTTATAGCCCTTCCGGTAATCGAACTTCTCCACCGCCTTGATCAGCCCCAAATTGCCCTCCTGGATGAGATCCAAAAACAGCATACCACGGCCTACATAGCGCTTCGCTATGCTCACAACCAGACGCAGGTTGGCCTCGGCAAGGCGCTGCTTTGCCGTGACGTCGCCCTCCTCCATCCGCTTCGCCAGATTGATCTCCTCGTCCGCGGACAACAGCGGAACCTTCCCAATCTCTTTGAGATACATCCGAACAGGGTCGTCAATGCTGATCCCCTCCGGCAGCGTCAAATCCAGCTCTTCCTCCTCCGGCGCCTCATCGATAAATCCTATGATATCGATGTTGTGATTCTCAAAGTAATCGTAGACCTTTTCGATCGTATCGGTGCTCAAGTTCATGTCCTGAAATGCATCCATAATCTCACTGTATTCCAGCACATTCTTTTTCTTCTTTGCCGTTTCCAGGAGCATTTTCAATTTCTCACGGAACTTCTGAGCATCTCCTTGCTGCATTTTTCTCATCCTTTCGAGGCAGTATCTTTTCTATCCGCCATGGCACTAAGGCCGCTAGGGTAGGATTTCAATCCGCAGCGCTTGCAGCGCGCGTTTTTGGTTAATGATCTCCTGCAATTTCTGTAAATCATCGTTGGACCGGACCTCGTCCTCCTGGTTGTTCAGGCGAATGGTCCGGATCGTCTCCGTCAGCAGTTTGCCCAATTCCGCCGCATCGGACGGAATCTCATAGCCGGACAGCGCCGTGATTTTCTCCTGATCCGCCGCTTCCTCCACCTGACTGATCACATCCGCCAACCTTGGGGTTTCTCCCTGGATCACTTTTGCAAAGATATAGTCTGCGACAATTCTGTATATATTATCCTTTCCATCGGGAAAATCTTTTGTAGGCGGCTCTCTGAGCGGGAAATCTGAGGGGCTTATGTACTCTTTGACCGTGGAATACAGCGCGGGACGGTGCAGAAGGACTGCCAGCACAAGCTTCTGCGCCTTTACAAGCCCTACGTCCTCCTTTTCCTGCCGCCTGTCCGCATTCACAGGCGACCTGCGCTC
>CAUFVC010000185.1:0-5158 GCA_959029275.1 uncultured Eubacteriales bacterium
CTCTTCCCGCGGAGCGGCAAAAAAGAAATACAGCACGGAGAGCACGATATAGAGAAACCACAACAGATAGGGGATGACAAAGAACTCGTTAAAAGGGATCCAGTCATCCAGCCATATGTGAACGCTGTGATACTGTGTCGTCACCGTGTTTTCCAGTATCATAAACCAAGCCATGTATACAAAAAAATAGAGAAGGACCCAAGCGTGACGGTACTTCTTAAAAAATTCTTTCAAGCTGCGTCAATCCTTTCTTGTCTCATTGCACTATGTTTCAATGCCTTATTATAGCACATCACGGCTTTGAAAAGCAAGATCCTTAAGGTTAAATTAAGAAACGAGACATTGGGGGCATAGGTATTGAAAATGAGGGGGAAATATGGTACAGTGTCAATAGAGGCATTGCCGGCAGAGGGATGTGAAGTTGTCGCGCGGTGGCATGAGAAGGAGATGAGGAAATGCCGGAGACGGAATATCAGTGGAGTGATCGGAAGCGGACTTTGTTCGGCTTGCCCTGGTCCTTTACAAAGTACATGGTTACATCGGAGAAATTGCTCATTCGGACGGGTCTGTTCAGCATTCGGGAGGAGGAGGTACGCCTCTACCGCATTATGGATTTGACATTGAAGCGATCCTTCGGGCAGCGGATCTTTGGAGTGGGAACAATTCACTGCTGTTCGGCGGATAAGTCAACGCCTGAATTCGACATCCAGAGTGTAAAGCGCCCGGGCTTTGTCAAGGATCTGCTGTCCGATCTCGTGGAGCAGGAGCGGGACCGCAAACGGGTATCGAGCCGTGAATATTTGACGGATGACGCCGATGATGACCTGGACATGCACGAATAGGGTTGGAGGAACAAGGAGCGCTTTTTCCAAAGGGGAGGAGCGCTCCTTTGTCTTTTCTTTCGATTTCTGACACATGGGGAGTTGCCACGACATATACTGAGACATGACAATAATATGGATGGAGGTTGCCCATGAATGCCATAGGCGCAGATTCTCGTGGAACAATAACACGTGACAGATTTATCTGGCACATTAAAAATGCATTGGTCGAGGAAGTCAACAGGGACAGTGGAAGAAGAACCGGTACTATCCTCATTTCCTATGCGGTCAGAGGACAAAATAACATGACCTATATCGAACTTCTGAGGCTCAATGTAACGAACAATACACTCATCCGAAATCAAACCGGTTTGCCAGTGGGACTGCAAGAGATCCGCCCCGGGATGTGGCTGGATGTTGACTTTTTCCCATTTTTGCCGAGCAGTCGGCCCCCGCAGACCAATGCTGTCCAGATCGTCGTGCTGCGGAGAGGGCAGAATCCGCAACCGCCGGCTCCGCCCTCAAGAACAAGAACCGATCGGATTATCCGTGTCGATCCGAGAAATAATGTTTTTCTCGTGGGAGATCCCCGCGATATCAGCAGCCAAATGAGATTCACGGTCACGAATGAGACGGTGATTTTAGACAGAAATGGCAGGCGTATTCCGCTGCAGGCCTTGCGCCCCGGACAGTTGGTTGAAGTAACGCATGCCGATTTTCAGACATTGAGCATACCGCCACAGACTACGGCCTTTCGGGTACAGATACTTTAATACAAAATTCAAGACAATATAAACGCTCCGCAGAGTCGCATTTTTGTGAATTCTGCGGAGCGTAGGTGTTCAGGGCATTGTAAAAATTTGTTCTTTTTGGCTGACGTAATTTTTGGGTTTACAGACACGTCAATGTGGGGTACAATAAGAGGGAAACCGTCAGCAAGGGAGGGCTACAATGCGCAGAGAAGATAGGCGGTATGGCCGCCGGAATAGACAAAAAAACAGACACGCCCTCATCGTCAGCGTCATGCTTGTGATGATATTGGCGTGTTCTGCCGGCATCGTATCGCGGTGGATTTACAATCAGGAATGCGGGGTGGTATTTGCAGGATCTCCGATGCACCAGAGCGTGGATGACGAGTCCACCGCCGGACTTGCACTTCAGACCGCGTCCTTTGATCTGGAGAAGATTAACCAGGCGAAGGTCAAGACGCAGACGCTCATGTTTGAAGACTCATTTACAGCGGATGGCGCCTATCTGGTGGACATGCAGGGCAATGTCCTGTATGAGAAAAATGCGGATAAGCAGTTATATCCGGCGTCTATGACCAAGATCATGACGGCATTGGTGGCCGTAGAGAATGGAAATCTGGATGACACGGTTACGGTTGGCCAGCTGGAAGGGTGCTATGAAGAGGGAAGTAAGCTCACATATTTAGAAGAAGGCGACGTGTGTACATTGCGGGATCTGCTGTATGCCACACTTCTGTACTCTGCCAACGATGCGGCTACGGCAGTCGCCGTGTATATCGGAGGCGATGTGGCCACCTTTGCCGGTATGATGAACCAGAAGGCGGCAGAGTTGGGAGCGAACAACACGCATTTTGCAAATCCTCATGGGTTGCACAATGAGGATCACTATACGACGCCCAGGGATGTGTCTCTGATTATGAGAGCGGCGACGGAGAATGCCACGGTCATGGAGATTATGCAGACGCCTACGTACAGCTGTACCATCACCAGAGAGAACGGCGGCGACAATGAACATCACTATACGTGGAACAGCACCAATGTGTACATGCGGGGAACAGATACTTTGGAGGGAATCCAGTATATCTGCGGGAAAACCGGCTACACGGGAGAGGCGGGCCGCTGTCTGGTCTCCTATTTTCAGCTGGGTGAGGAATCCTATATCAGCGTCATAATGAACTCGAAGGACTATGCGCTGGCGACAAAGCAGTTGGCCTACTATAAACTGGAGCCGGATCTGTTGGAAACCGCCGTGAGAACGCAAGCACAGACCGATTCTTAAATTTCACAGGCCGTATGAAAGTTAGAGGACAATACCTCCAAGGTAGACAGATCTACGTTGGAGGTATTTTTTCGGTCAGCCGTGATTATAAAAGACCAGGTCTGAGAAAGACCGCTTGGGAACGTGCAGCGTACCCGCGCTGTCTTCATAGTATTGGATCGCATCGCCGGACATAGGTTCGGTAACGGGGCTTTCGTCAGGGTACCCGAGAGCGATGGCGGAGTGAATGAGAAAGCGGTCCGATATGTTCAGGAGCTGAGCCAGCGCCGGCCGATTCAGAGCGCCGAGCCAACAGCTGCCGACGCCGTCTCCCTGCGCGCACAGAATCAGGTTTTCTCCACAGGCGCCCGCGTCGGTGTCATACCCGGCGGTCTTGATCTGGGTATCGATGAGCAGTATCACATAGGCCACGGGCCGCTGACCAGGTTCCGGAGTGTGGTCCGGGTACAGGTAGGCCGCCCATTTTGTCGCATCGAATACGGGATTTAACAGGGTGGGCTCATCGACCACGAGATATTTGACAGGCTGAAGATTTGCGGCCTGGGGCGCCAGTCTGGCCGCATTGATCCACCTCTCGATGGCAGTTCGCGCCAGAGGAATCTGTTGAAATTTGCGGATGGAGCGGCGATGAACCGCTGCGTCGTATACGTTCATGTGTAAGCCTCCTTTTGGCACCACAATCCAAAAAACATCGTATGCCACTGCTATCTTATCATATAGGGACGCACAGCGCAAGTTTTCGTCGAATTCTTTCAAAACCTATACGTTTTTTAATAAATCGAAAAACATCTTGTCAGATAAAATAAAACACGATATACTACCAATAGGGATATCAAGAGGGGAGTCTGTATATGGAATCCATTCTATCGGTTGAGAACGTGAGCAAATATTTTGGCAGCAAAGCGGCGGTGGAACAGTTTTCGCTGTCTGTGGGAGAGGGAGAGATCTTTGGGCTGCTGGGGCCCAATGGCGCTGGGAAAACAACGCTGATCAAGATGATTGTCGGCCATCTGCGCGTGGACGCAGGCAGCATTTTGATCTGTGGACATGCCATCGGGCAGGAATTTGAGGCGGCCATGGGAGAGGTGGGTGCGATTGTGGAAAATCCGGCGCACTATCTGTATATGTCGGGGTATGATAACTTAAAGCTGACCGCTATGCTCCATGCGGGCATTGAGCGGGGGCGACTTCACGAAGTCATAGAACAGACCGGCCTACAGAGTCGGATTCACGACAAAGTAAAGCGCTATTCTCTGGGAATGCGGCAGCGGCTGGCACTTGCCCAGACGATTCTGCACCGGCCGAAGCTGCTGGTGTTGGACGAGCCGACCAATGGCCTGGATCCGGCAGGTATCAAGGATCTGAGAGGAATCCTACAGAATCTGGCAAAGGAGGGCATGGCGATCGTGGTATCCAGCCACATTTTGTCGGAGATGAGTCTTCTCTGCACCCGCGTTGGCATTATGCGCAGCGGAAGCTTGGTGGCAGACTCCAGCGCCCAGGCGCTACAGCGCTCGCCGTATGGAAAGATTCGTCTGAGGGTTGGCCAGCCCCGGGAGGCGGTCCAGATTTTGGAGTCACAGTTCACGGATATTGCAGTGGAGGTGCAGGAGGATGTGCTCCTGGTGGACGGCGATGCGCTAGATTCCGGCCAGCTGAATCGGATGCTGGTTCTCAACGATGTGGATGTCTATGAGGTGGGGGAACAAAAGGAGACGCTGGAGGATGCGTTCATGGAGCTGACGGGGACAGGAGGCGATGGAATTTGCTTAAATTGATTCGGAGTGAACTCTTTAAGCTTCGGAAACGCAGGCTGTTCATCGTTCTGCCGGTGCTTCTGCTGTTGATCTGCTTTGGCTTTGCAGTTTTGCTGAAAGCGGTAGCTTCATATTCCGATAGAGACTGGAAAGAAGAGATTAGGGAGCAGATTTTGATAGAACAGGAGTATGTGGAATCCATCGATCAGTGGGAGTGGATGACCGAGCAGGAGCGGGAGGCGCAGAAGCGGAGCAGCCAGATCTCCATCATGGCCATGGAGTATCAGCTGCAGGAGGATATCCAGAATGGGGATTGGCGCTATCCCCTTATATACGAATACTTTTATAACCAGACGCTGCTTGCTCTGCTGGAGGAGGGCCAGAATCCGGAAGACTATAATTTTACCTGGACGGGCGAGTCGGGGGCGGATGCCATAGCCGAAATCCAGATGAGGAATGAGGCGCTAATAAAACAGATTCAGGAGGAGGATTACCGGCAGTATAATCAGAGTCAATTGATGGCACTGCGGGAAGAATACAATTCGGTTTTCA
>CAUFVC010000186.1:0-5140 GCA_959029275.1 uncultured Eubacteriales bacterium
CCAGCATAATTTTACAAATGAGGGCGGAGTGGAGGGAACGATCCGCTTTTTAAAAAATATTTCCGGATTGTGGATCATTCAGAATCTGAAAAAGAAATGGGCGGAGAGACAACCCGACGTCAGCTATATGCTCATTGAAAATGAAGCGCGAAGCGCGGAGCGCCGGCATTTCATCATTGATCCGGATGACGCCAGATTCATGGCGCCCATGAATATGGTGAAGGAAGTCCCGAATTACTGTGAGGAACAGGGACAGGGGCGCCCTGAAACCATGGGAGAGATTGCGCTGGCAGTGTACAATGGGCTGGCGGAAAAATACCGGCAGAACGTAGTGAGCATAGAGGAGATTACGGGGAAAACCGTCGATGTGATCAATATCGTTGGCGGAGGAACCAAAGATCGCCTGCTCTGCGCGATGACAGCCGCCTCAACGGGCAAGACCGTCAAAGTCGGCCCGGTGGAAGCCGCGGTTTTGGGAAATGTTCTGATGCAGATGAGAGCACTGGGGCAGCTGAAAGACGTCGCGGAAGGGCGAGAGATTATCAAGCGTTCATTCCCCATTGAAACGTTTAATTGAGGTGGATGGGATTATGTTGGCTATTGACCGGCGGGGAGAGATTCTGGACCGGATTCAGCAGGAGGGGAGCGTAAAAGTTCCTGAGCTCAGCGCTGAATTTAAGGTTACGGAGGAGACGATCCGGCGCGATCTTGAAAAGTTAGAAGCGGAAGGACATATCACCAGGACTTACGGCGGGGCCGTTCTGAACAAGGGTACCAGCGCGGATCTCTCCATCAATATCCGGGAGGGCCGGAATCCGGAAGGAAAAAATCGAATTGCCAAGAAGGTGGCGGAGCTCATAGAGAATGGGGATACCATCATGCTAGACTCCAGCACGACGGCCCTTTTCGTTGCAAGGCATCTAAAGGAAAAGAGCCGGGTGACGCTGATCACAAATTCCATCCGAATTCCGGTTGAGATTGCGGGAAATGGGGGGGACATCGAGGTTATCGTCACCGGCGGGACCTTGCGCTCCAACAGTATGTCCCTGGTGGGGAAGCGGACGGCGGATATGCTGGATCGCTACTTTGTCAACAAAGCTATCATCAGCTGTAAAGGCATGGATCCGGCGCTGGGGACCTTTGAACCTCACGAGGGCGAGGCCGAGGTCAAGAAGAAGATGCGGGATAACGCAGAGCTTCTGATCTTGGCCGCCGACTATACGAAGTTTAATCGAAAGTCTTTTACAAAGACGATGGAGACTGGTCAGATCGACATTCTCGTCACAGACCGCCGGTTGCCCCCTGAGGAGGAGGAGCGGCTGAAAAGACAGAACGTCCGCGTCATATATGCCTAGCTTTGCGGTCCGCCGGAAAAGGCGAAGATTTAACAGGAATTAACTTGACTTTATCTTTGTTTTTTGGTAAAATAAAGACAAACACAGATAAATCAAAGAAAACTAACGCCTGATTTCAACAAGAAACAAAATCTTTATCTGTGCTTGCGAAATTTTAGGAGGTTTAACGATGACAGGAGAATACGAAGTTAAGAAACAAATTCTCGATATTGGCCGCCGCATTTATCAGAACGGATTTGTCGCAGCCAATGATGGAAACATCAGCGTCAAGATTTCGGACAACGAATATCTGTGTACTCCCACCGGGGTATCCAAGGGATTCATGACTCTGGATATGATCTGCAAGGTGGACGGTGAGGGAAAAGTGTTGTCGGCCAACGGGCCGTACAGACCCTCCTCAGAAATCAAGATGCACCTTCGCGTATATAAGCTGCGCCCGGATGTAAAATCTGTGGTACATGCGCATCCGCCGTATGCTACGAGCTTTGCCATCGCGGGGATTCCGCTGACCGAGCCGATCATGCCGGAAGCGGTTATCAGCCTTGGGTGCGTGCCCATCGCAGAGTACGGGACGCCGTCCACGGATGAGATCCCGGATGCGGTTGAGAAATATTTGCAGCACTATGACGCGGTTTTGCTGGAGAATCACGGCGCCCTCAGCTACAGCGACTCTCTACTTAACGCATACTTCAAAATGGAATCTCTGGAGTTTTATGCGAAGCTCATGTACATTTCAAAACAGCTGGGAGGCCCACAGGCGCTGAACGATGAACAGGTCCATAAGCTGTATGAGATCCGCAGAAAGATGGGACTGTCCGGAAAACATCCGGCGGAGCTCTGCGCAAGCCTAAACGGTCCCTGCAAGGGATGCCACAGCACCGGCGGCAGCTGTAGCTGCGGTTCTGGGGATGCGTCATCCGCAGCGGCTCCCACAGATGATCTGGTAGCGGAGATCACAAAGCGGATTTTGGCAGAATATCAGAAGTAAGATCCGGTCGAAACAGCATCGACCGGCAGAATGGAGGGACAGATGAAACGCTCCAAACGTTTTGAGCTTTTGGACCAGCGGCCGGAAAACCAGGATGGATACATCCGGGAATGGCCTGAAAAAGGCTTTGTAGCTATGCACAGTCCAAACGATCCCGCCCCATCCGTCAAGGTGCAGGATGGCCGGATCGTGGAGATGGACGGCAAGCGGCGGGAGGACTTCGATTTCATCGATGAGTTTATTGCGGATTACGCCATCGACGTGGCTCGGACAGAGGACATGATGGCGATGGATTCCCTGGAGATCGCCCGCATGTTGGTGGATATCCATGTGGATCGAAGTGTGATCGTCAGGATCGTGAGCGGCTTGACAGCGGCCAAGATCACGGAAGTGATCGGACACCTGAACGTCGTCGAGATGATGATGGCCATGCAAAAGATGCGCGCAAGGCGAGTCCCGGCGAATCAAGCCCATATCACCAATCGGGAGGACAATCCGATCCAGATCGCGGCCGACGCCGCGGAGGGAGCGCTTCGAGGCTTTGCGGAGGAGGAGACGACCATGGCCGTGGCGCGCTACGCGCCTTTTAACGCGCTGGCGCTTTTCATCGGCTCGCAGGCCGGCCGCCCCGGCGTCCTGACCCAGTGTTCCGCGGAGGAAGCGGTGGAGCTGGACTTAGGGATACGGGGCCTGACGACCTACGCGGAGACGATTTCCGTCTATGGGACGGAGAGCGTATTTGTCGACGGAGATGACACGCCCTACTCCAAAGCGTTTTTGGCCTCCGCCTATGCATCCCGGGGACTAAAGATGCGGTTTACGTCCGGCTCCGGATCAGAGGTATTGATGGGGAACGCCGAGGGCAAGTCCATGCTGTACTTGGAAGTGCGCTGCATTATGATTACAAAAGGTGCAGGCGTTCAGGGGCTTCAAAATGGCTCAGTCAGCTGTATCGGCATACCGGCCTCCGTGCCATCGGGAATCCGGGAAGTGTTGGGGGAAAATCTGGTGGCCGCGATGCTGGATCTGGAAGTCGCATCCTCCAATGACCAGAGCTTCAGCCACTCCGACATGCGGAGAACCGCAAGAACGATGCTGCAATTTTTGCCCGGGACAGATTTTATCTTCTCGGGATACGCGGGAGAGCCCAATTATGACAATATGTTTGCCGGATCGAATTTTGACGCGCTCGACTATGACATCTACAACATACTCCAGCGGGATATGATGGTGGATGGAGGCCTTCGGCCGGTAAAGGAAGAGGATGTCATTGAGGTCCGGCGAAAGGCGGGCAGGGCTGTGGCGGCGGTGTTGCGGTATCTGGAATTGGCGGAGGTTTCCGAGGAAGAGATCGAAGCGGTGGCCTACGCAAATGGAAGCGAGGAGATTCTGCCGCGGGACCGGGCGTCCGATATCGCAGCCTGCCAGGAAATGCTCAAACGCCAGATCACAGGACTCGACGTGGTGAAGGCCTTGTATCATACAGGGTTTGCAGACATAGCCGGCAGCGTGCTGTCAATGCTGAAACAGCGGATCACAGGCGATTACATGCATACGTCCGCTATACTCACCGATCAATTTGAAGTTATATCAGCGATAACAGAGCCCAACGATTATAGAGGACCTGGTACGGGATACCGGGTTTCCGGAGAGCGCTGGGAGGAAATAAAGAACATTCCCCACATCATCGAAGTGGATGAATTATAAGAAGGGGGGATGACATTGGAACAGGAAATCATTGAACAGGTTGTCCGCTTGGTTTTGGAAGAGCTCCAGGGGACGCGGCGGTTGCAGGATTTGGGAGAGCAGGTGGCAGTCTCCGGCGCATTTCTCCGGGAGACCGGGGAGGCCCAAAAGGGCGCCGATGTCAAGGAAGTGGTGATCGCGCTGGGACCGGCCTATGGGACTGTGATTAAGCGGACCATCGGCGGGCTGGATCACCGAAAAGTCCTCCGGGAGATTCAAGCGGGTATCGAGGAAGAGGGAATGCGCTCGCGCATTGTGAAGGTCTATAATACTTCGGATGTAGCGTTTATTGGGAAGGCCGGCGCGGCACTGAGCGGCTCTGGTTTTTCCATCGGGTTACAGTCCAAGGGGACCGCTCTGATTCACCAGCGAGACTTATATCCTCTGACCAATATTGAGCTGTACCCCCAAGCGCCGTTGATTGACATGGCTATGTACCGGGATATAGGAAAAAATGCCGCCCGATACGCCAAGGGGCTGAGCGTGACACCTCTCACGACGAAGAATGATCCCAACATACGCGCCAAGTATCAGGTGAAAGCTGCGCTGATGCACACGCGGGAAACGGAATTAGTGGACAGAAAGGCGCCGACGATGGAGGTCGAACTCATCGATACCCCGTGAAAGGAGGTTGGACGATGACTGACAGAGACATACGGTCGAAGACCGGGAAGGCGTTGGAAGATATCACCATGGATAGCGTACTCAGCGGTGACATCACGCCGGAGGATATCAAGATTAGCAAGGAACAGTTACATTATCAGGGCAAAGTGGCCAGGGAGCACGGCCGTGTGCAGATGGAACAGAATTTTGTAAGGGCCGGCGAGATGGTGGATATGGAAGACGCCCTGCTGTTGGAGATTTATGATAAGCTTCGTCCCAACCGGTCCACAAAGCAAGAACTATTGGAGTATGCAGCGCGATTGGAAAATGAGTATCAAGCCGTGGAGTGCGCCAAGCTTATCCGGCAGGCGGCGTCGGTGTATGAGCGGCGCGGTGTGCTGAGAGACGCGGCTCGCTGAAGACCGGCAGTCACAGGCTTTCGACGAAG
>CAUFVC010000187.1:0-5056 GCA_959029275.1 uncultured Eubacteriales bacterium
CCGCCCTGTGTACACAGATTCTGCTGGATCAGTATGATCCCGAGTTGGTGATCAACGTCGGTGTGGCCGGTGGGATCGCCCCGGGACTCCATGTCGGGGATGTGGTCGTATCCAGCGAGGCGCAGCAGCATGATGTGGATACCTCGGCTTTTGGCGATCCGAAGGGAGTCATCCCCCGCATGGAGACCAGCGTATTCCAAGCGGATCCTGAGCTGATTCAGCTGGCACAGAAGGCGGGGCGCAGGCTGGGTTTGCCGGTGATTGCAGGAAAGGTGGTCAGCGGAGATCAATTCATTGCGGATGAGGGGTTGAAGAAGGCTCTGTTTCAGGAGTTTGGGGCCTCCTGCACCGAGATGGAGGGGGCGGCCATCGCCCATGTATGCGTGGTTAACCAGGCGCCCTTCTTGCTGATCCGATCCATATCCGATGCGGCCGGAGAGCAGGCGGTCACAAGCTACGAAGATTTTGTGACTACTGCGGCTGCCAATGCCGCCGCCCTAGTCAGGGGAATGCTGGATGAGAAGATACAGGGCCTTAAGCCGTAGGAGTGCTCCGCAAAAGCAGCGCGAGTGTCATAGTAAACAATGGATGATTTTCCACAAACCTTGAAGATTCTCTCTTTTCAAGGCTGCTTTGGTATGTTACAATGAAAAAGAAAGTCAGGTAGGAGAAGAATAGGAGGAGATTCGAATGATTTTAGTCACCGGAGGCGCTGGATATATCGGCAGCCATACCTGTGTTGAATTGATGAATGCCGGCTATGAAGTGGCAATTGTGGATAACTTTATAAATTCGAAGCCGGAATCGCTGCGCCGGATCGAAGCCATTACAGGGAAGCAGGTTCGCTTTTACGAAGTTGACCTGCTGGACGAGCCGGCCCTGGACGCCGTATTTGCGGAGAACGACATCGAGGCGGTTATCCATTTTGCAGGGCTAAAAGCGGTGGGGGAGTCGGTTTCCATTCCGCTTCGTTATTATCATAATAATATCACGGGGACACTCATTTTGTGTGAGACAATGAAAAAGCACAGTGTAAAACGGTTGGTCTTCAGCTCCTCCGCCACTGTATACGGAAGCCCGAAATCGGTGCCGATTCGGGAGGATTTCCCGCTGTCCACGACGAATCCATACGGGAGCACGAAGTTGATGATCGAGCGGATTTTGGAGGATGTCCATGTCTCCGACCCGGAGTGGAGCATCGCCCTGCTGCGCTACTTCAACCCCATCGGCGCCCATGCCAGCGGACTGCTGGGAGAGGATCCCAATGGGATTCCCAATAACCTGGTGCCTTACATTGCGAAGGTTGCAGGGGGACAGCTGGAGAAGCTGCATGTATTTGGCGATGATTATCCGACGAAGGACGGCACCGGAGTCCGCGACTATATCCACGTGGTGGATTTAGCCCGGGGTCACATCAAGGCGGTGGAGAAGGTGATGAAGAGCACGGGAGTGGAGGCATACAACCTGGGCACTGGCGTTGGCTACAGCGTGCTGGATGTAGTAAAGGCCTACGAGAAGGCCAGCGGGCAGACGGTACCCTACGTCATTGACCCAAGGCGTCCCGGCGATATCGCGGAATGCTACGCCGATCCGGAGAAAGCCGCTTCGGAGCTGGGATGGAGGGCGACTCTTGACCTGGCACAAATGTGCAGGGACAGTTGGAATTTCGTTCAAAAGAATCCCAACGGTTTATAATAGAAAAGGGGCTCCGCGCAGGGGCAGAAAAAGACGAGTTGGAATCCATGGTTTCCGGCTCGTCTTTTTCTATGGCCAAGGGGAGTGCCGCGCTCTGGAAAGGGGGACAATGTGGGAGGGGGGAGGGGCAAATGTAAATATGATATGAAATTTTCTTTTCATAATACTTAAACATGGCCGGGAAACCTTTCAATTTTCGTAATCCAATTGACATTGGATGGAATATCCAGTACAATAACGGATGTTTATTGGAGCCCAATAGCGGGAATCCTATAAATACACAGAGAGATAGAGTAACGCGCGGTTGAGGGATTGTTAATGAAAATTGGTTTGATTGGAGATGAGTATATGGCAGTCTATGAGTGGAAGACAAGTATGGCGCCTCTCTACAAGAAAGAGGCGCGAACGCGGGACAAACGGTGGGGTTATGAATCGGTAAAACGGAGCGCGGATATTGTAGTGTCGGCTGTTGGCTGTGCCGTGGGCTTTATCCCCATGGCCGTCTGCGGACTTTTAATTAAATTGGAGGACGGCGGTCCCATCGTCTATCGCCAGACTCGGCTTGGACAGGACAAACGGCCTTTTCAGATTTATAAGCTGCGCACCATGAGGACCGATGCGGAGAAAGATGGCGCGCAGTGGGCGGCGAAGGATGACCAGCGCGTGACGAAAATCGGCCGAATTTTGCGGAGAACGCACTTAGATGAACTTCCTCAATTTTTCAATATTCTAAAGGGCGATATGAGCCTGATCGGTCCGCGGCCGGAGCGGCCGGAGCTGACCGACCACTTTGAGAGCGAGATTCCCGGATTTACCAACCGGCTTATGGTGAAGCCTGGCCTGACAGGGCTGGCGCAGGTCAATGGCGGGTACGATATCTCGCCTGAGGAAAAGCTGCGGTTTGATTTGGAATATATCTGGAATCAAAATGCTTTTCTGGATATGAAAATCTTAATTCAAACGGTCTGGGTGACACTGACCGGCAAGGGGGCTCGCTGACAGAAATGGATTCCCATCACAGTCCCCTCATAAGCGTCATCATGCCGGTGTACAAGGTCGAGCCCTACCTCGCGTCCGCAGTGGAAAGCGTACTGGCACAGACATTTCAGGACTTTGAGCTCATACTTGTGGACGATGCATCGCCGGACAATTGTCCGGCTCTTTGTGATGAGTACGCTAAGCAGTCGGAACAAGTGCGGGTTCTGCACAAGCCGAAGAATGAAGGACTCGGGGCGGCGCGCAATACGGGAGCCGCCGTGGCCCGAGGGCGATATCTCTACTATATGGACTCCGACGATTGGATCGATCCGGATCTGTTTGCGCGGGTGAGCGCGTCGATCCAGTCCTATCCGGCAAAAGTCGTTATGATCGGATTGCTTGAGGAATACTATGAGGATGGAGTCCTAAAAAAGACAATCCCGGTGACAGTGCCGGGGTGGACCGCCAAAACAGCAAAGGAAGTCCATAAAAAGGTGGCAGCTCTAGAGCGGGCCGGCCTCTATGGATATGCCTGGAATAAATTCTATTCCCACGAGCATATCCGGGCGCAACAGCTGTCATTTTCGTCCGTTACCCTGATTGAAGACATTGAGTTCAATGTCCGGTTTTTTGAGTCCATTGATTCCTGTACTTACCTGGATTGTACGCCCTACCACTATGCGAAGCGGATGAAGGGAAGCCTGACTGATAAATTTGTGGCCGACTATTTTTCCCTGCATGAGACTCGAATTCGAATGGTAAAAGAGCAACTACAGCGCTGGGGCGAATACAAGGGAAAGAGCCGTGAAATTCTGGGAGAGCTGTATCTGCGCTATTTTTACTCCGCCATCTGCCGGAACCGCCAGAAGGAAGCGGGCATGAGCAGACGAGAGCAGAAGGAATGGGTGCAGGCGCGCTTTCAGGATGCTTTTTTTCAGGACATATTGAAGGGAGTGTACCCGTCTGAGCGGATTCTTCGCTGGATGTTGTATCCGGTCCGAAAGCGGTGGGCCGGTGGGTGCCTGGCACTTGGGGCTGTGATGTATGCGGCAAAGAAAAGGAGTCCTGTTTTATTTGCCAAGATGAAACAGACCGGGCGGCAATAAAAAGATAAAACGGAGGAAATTGTGTTTAGTATGAAAAAGCTGCGAGACAGAGAAACATGGGTGACTCTGTTTAAATACATGTATCTGGTACTGCTATTCTGTTCTTTCTTAAATTTTACATGTGAACATGTATCGGGGCTGGCGTATCTTGTCACAGGGATAGGGGCGGCCTTGATTGTCTGGGATCTTTTGACGGAGCGCAACTGCCTTCATTCGCGGAATATGGTGTTTCTGGCGGGGTTGTTGGTTGTCTACGGGATCAGCTCCCTTTTGAACATCCGATATGGGTTTATAGAGAACATAAAGGGATTTTTGTGGATGGTGTTGCAATACGGGCTTCTTTTCAGTTATAATGCGTTGAGGGAGAAGGAGCACTATCAGAGGCAGGCGAGAGGGCTGATGATCGCATTCTGTTTTTTGACCTTCGCCGCCTCCTTAGCGGGAATCATCATGTTTTGGCAAAAGTATGGGAGAGCCTTTGAGACAGACAGCGGTAAACTTATCATTCGAGGGTTTATGTACGGCCGTCTGTGGGGGGAGTATACCGATCCAAACTATGGAAGTATTTTTGCGGCGATGTCCCTTTTGTTTTCAGGGTATTTATTTTGCCAGTATCGCAACCTGGGAGTCCGGATTGTCCTGACTCTCAATGGTTTGCTTCAACTGTCCTATCTGGCGCTGTCCGATTCCCGCACGGCCTTGGTCAGTTTAGGCGCCACCGTCGGTGTCGGCGTGGCAGGGCTGATCTATCACCGGTTTCACAGGAGGTGGAGAGCTGGAAAAACGGCCATTGTCGCCGGGGTATGCCTGCTGCTCAGCGCGGGTGTGACCATGGCGGGCATTCGGGGTACACAGGCAGGCTGGTCCTATTTGTCCGCTCTGCATCAGCAGAGTGTGAAGGAGGGGGGATCGGGTTCCCATACCGGTACAAAGCCGTCACTGTCCGAGGTTGAAGTTGGCCGGGAGGATATGCCGGAGGATGTCAGCAACCAACGGTTCAATATCTGGGGCAGCGGTTTTGAGATTCTGCGGACAGCGCCTCTTTTTGGCACGTCGCCCCGAAACATGCTGGCCTACGCCCAAGATAAGTTGCCGGACACGTATGTGGTGCAGGAAAATTTCAACAGCTTTCACAATGGCTTTTTCGATGTGCTCTTTTGCCTGGGGATCGCGGGAATCCTGATGGTAGCGCTGTTTGTGGTTGGCCAGCTTCGATTCCTCGTTCCCAATCTGCTAAACCACATTCAGGAGCAGGATTTCCCCTTTATCTTTCTCTT
>CAUFVC010000188.1:0-5041 GCA_959029275.1 uncultured Eubacteriales bacterium
TATACCATTACTGGGAAATTTAAAGACTCGTGGCATGGTAATCGAAAGGTACAGCCATTGATAGCCCTTAGTCTTTAAATAGATTACCGCAGACATTCGCGGACTAAATGCGCAAAGGAGAATCAGCACATGGAGTATTTATTAGGCACCGATATTGGAACATCCGGAACTAAAACGATCCTGATGGACATAGAGGGAAATCTCATATCGCAGGATCTACAAGAATATGATGTGATCACAGTCAAACCGCTGTGGGCGGAACAATGGCCGGAAACCTGGTTAGCGGCAACAAAAACTTCCATCCAAAACACTGTCTCCAAATCCGGCGTGGCTCCCCAGGATATCAAGGGGCTTGCCATTAGCGGCTTATATGGAGGCTCCGGAATCCCACTCGACAAAAATATGGAACCGGTTCGCCCCTGTCTAATCTGGATGGACCGCCGCGCTGAAGAGGAAAAACAATGGGCTCTGGACCATATCGGAGAGGAAAAACTGCTGTCCATCACCCACAACGGCGCTGACCCCTACTATGGATATACAAAAATATTGTGGATCAAAAATCATGAGCCGGAAAATTGGGCCAAAATAAAACTATTTCTTCCTCCCAACGATTACGTCATCTATAAGCTCACCGGCAACATCGCCATCGATTACTCCTCCGCAGGCAATATCGGCGGAATCTTCGATATGAACACAAGAACCTGGTCGGAAGAGCTGTTAAATGCCATGGGGATTCCGCTGTCCATGATGCCCCAAAACATTGTGGAATCGACAGATATTGTAGGTGGGCTTACAAAAGAAGCGGCCGCTGAGCTGGGTCTCTGCGAAGGGATGCCAGTATGCGCTGGCGGCATTGACTGCGGTGCGGCCAATATCGGATTGGGCGTGCTGGAGCCCGGCGTCTACGCCGCCGCCATTGGAACATCCATGTGCGCCGCCCTGATCTCGGATAAACCAGTGAAAGGCGACGGGCTCATCGTCTGGCCCTATCTGTATGACGCCAAAAAACTGTCCTACTATTTTGCAGGCGGAGCGACCTCCGGCGCCATCGTAAAATGGTTCCGCAATACCTTCGCCAAGGAACTTTGGCAGGCTGAACAGGAAGGCGGCGCCAACGCCTACTTCGTTTTGGATCAGGAAGCCGCGGACATTGCTCCCGGCAGCAACGGACTCATCGTACTCCCCTATTTTATGGGAGAGCGGAGCCCTGTCTGGGATTCCGACGCAAAAGGTACAATCGTCGGCTTATCCTTAACCCACACGCGCGCCCATGTATACCGCGCCTTCCTGGAAGCTGTCGCCTACAGTCTACGGCATGCCATGGAAAGCACCGGCGAAAATCTGGGAGAGTATATCCTATTAGCCGGAGGCGTCACAAAATCCAAGATATGGCGTCAGATATTCGCTGACGTGACAGGCTATCCCGTCGTATGCCCCATACATGACGTGGAGGCCAACATGGGCGACGTCATGCTAGCCGGCATTGGCGTAGGTCTGCTCACCTACGAAGACGTGAAAAAATGGCAGGTTCTCGATGAAAAGATCATGCCCAACCCAGACCATCACGCAATATATAATCAGTACTACAGCGTATATCGCGCTACCTATGAGCAATTAAAAGATACGATGAAAACTTTGTCAAGAATTTGAGGAGAACCCGACATATCTCTTGGCGAGAAAGGAAGAGGACCCATGAGCATAACGCCAAAAGAACGGTCACGGCTGCGTGACCTGGCAAAACAGCAGCTTGAGATAGCCCATAGCCCCAAGATGGAACAGATTGTAAGGGACTGGAAAAAGCATGGGCGGTTTGACGCGGACAGCCGTCCCATGATTACCATAGAGCTCGCCACCTTCCGGCAGGATATCCTGCCGCCGTTGATGGAATGTGAGAGCGAGGAGGCGCAGGCGATCGAGAAACTCCTGCTCTCCAATATAGTGAATCACACCCTATTTCACGACGATACTGTTGTCAACGACTATATCGGCTTCTCCTACGGCGGCTATTTCCATCCCTTCAATCTTCCGGTGGAGATAGAGCATGCCGCCTCCGACGGAGGCTCATTGGGCCACCACTTCGTGGAACAGATTCACGATTTGGAACAAGATTTCCACAAGCTTCAAAAATCCGACTATGGCGTCCTCGACAAGCGGGAAGTCGATGCGAAGATGGCACACTACAACGACCTGCTGGGCGACATTCTCCCCGCCAAATTAAAGGGCAGCGCACTGTACGCCAGCGGCACACAAAGCATCGTCCACATCATGAGTATGGAGACGATGTACATGTCCATGTACGACTATCCCGAACTCTTTCACCAGATGATGAGCCAGCTGGCGGATGACTACATCGCCTATTTCAAGCTATTGGAACAGGAAGACTGTCTGCGCTCAACGGTTGCCGAAGAGCGGGTAGCCCAGGGCAGCTACTGCTATACGGACCAACTGCCGGAAGATAAGGACCATTATACCCTCCAGGATGTGTGGGGATACATAGACTCACAGGAAACCTCCGGTCTCTCTCCCGACATGTATCACGAATTCATCTTCCCCTACTATAAAAAAATTACAGACCTGTACGGGCGGCTCTCCTATGGCTGCTGTGAGGCGGTGGACCCTATTTGGGAGAATAACCTTCGCCACATGAAAAACATGGGGCGGATATCCATCTCTCCCTGGTGCAATGAGGACTACATGGGAGAACAGCTGCGCGGGCAAAAAATCGTATATTTGCGAAAACCAACCCCTAACCTCATTGGCGTTGGCACCTCCTTAGACGAGGATGCAGTGCGACAGCATTTTCAGAAGACGGTCCGAGCCGCTCAGGGTTGTACACTGGAAATTGTACAGCGCGACGTATATCAGATCCACAGCGATTATCACAAAGTCCGCCGCTATGTGGAGCTAATCCGCGAATGCTGCACAGAGCATCGAAAATAAACGGCAGAATCAGTCTTGCCAGCCGAGCCTCCGGACATAAAACAACCTCCTGTTGTAGAGCAAACTACGACAGGAGGTTGTCTCATGTCCTGGAAGCAAGACCATGCAGTACAAAAATTTCTACGCCTGCATGTGCGCCTGAATCTCCTCATTCACCCGCAAGCGGAGCGTCAAAAGGTAGGAGGCGTCCTGAGGATACTGGGTAAAGGTGATGGGGGCGGCGATGCCATCTTCCAACAGCGCCATCACATGCTCCCGGCTTGTCAGCTGCTCCAACAGCTTCAGAGCCCGCAGATCCGTCAACGCCTCCTGGAAGACCATCATGCGGATGGATTCCAGCGGCTCCCCGCCATCTCCGGGATAGACGACAAATGGGTCGCCTGAGGGGAAGGCCATTTCGCCATCTGTAACTTGAAATGGATTGATATGGCGGAGGGAAAGACATGAATTGTAGAAGTTAAAGCCCCACTGTAGAAATCCTTTGACATTATATTTGTAGAACTGTGTGCCAATGATCCGGTTTCTGGCCGAAGGCATGCCAAAAAATCGGTTGGAGGTCTGATATCCCTGGCCACAGCAATAATATACCCATAAATCCTCAGGGCGCTGTCCCTCCAGGAAGGGCGTAAGCGCATCGGTCGCAATAACAGGGTTTTCACAGACGCCCTCTGTAAAGAAGCGGTAGTCGCTCATGGCGTCCATGATGCGATAGTCCGCCAGATACCCTTGAACCTGCGCCCGGACGGCGTTGTACTGCTCCAGGCTTCTCTCACTCGGTTCATCCGAAATGTGGAAGACCGTTTTCTTCTCAATCCCCAGGCGCTCCAGCTCCTTTGTCAACTGGGGAAGAAACGCGGAAAGGAAACCGCGATAGTCTTCGCTAAGAGCATCCTGCTCCCAGCCAAAGAGCTTCTTTACACTTCCATCTTCATAGCCCATGATCTTCGGACAGTGCTTTGCGCCCCACTGGGTGTAGAGATGTGCCATCTCAAAGTATTCAATTCCACATTCCTGGCACATGCGGACCCAGCGCTCCAACTTCTCAAATCCGAAGGAATAGACCCCGTCTTGGCGAGAAACATCCACAAGCTGGATTGTCGTCCTCTCTCCGCCGACGGCGGTGTCAAGAGCCGGTGTAAAGATCGGGGTGAGAATCATGGTAAGCCCCCGGCGGGCGCCCAGTTGGATCTGCCGGCGCATATACTCCCAGTGCGTCTCAGAAAAAACGGGAATTTGATAATAATCCGCAATACAATCCCCGTGGAACCATTCTGTCACGATCAGGTCCTGCTTAGGCAGCACCGCATCCATAATCTCCACTTCCGTCCGGACGACGGCCTGCTCGTCCGGATGGGTTAGACTGGTGGCCGTTATTGTAATCGGGTATGTACCGGCTACGGTGGCGTCGTTCGTCTCGATCTCCACCCAGAGAGCTGTCCAGCGCCGGTTGAGAAGAAAGGTTTTCCCCTCCGATAGCGGCGTCAGCAGATCCGGGAACAACCCCGGCTGATCGGACAGAATATTGCCGTCCCTGGAATCATTGACCGGCAGCATGGAGGGAACGAGATCGACGCGCTGTACGCGGATGCACTCCGCAAGAGGCGAGTCCACCGAGATCACGGCATCCGTCCTCACAATATCGGGCAAATCCGGCCGCAGCACAAGCTGAAAGGATAGGACGTCGTTCTTCAGCATAGTGAATCGTGTGGAGCAGGGAAGGGGGGATTTGTCCGGAAAAATCTTTTCAAGACTTGATGTTATGATCGATTGAATTGGCATAGCTTGACCTCCTAATTTCATATCTTGTTTTCAGTATATGTCGTTATGTAACTCCCGTCAAGGTAAAATCAGATGGTCTTTTCGTTTTTTTGTCTAATTTGATCCGGCCGCGGCGTATCCTCAATTGGAACCTGTACCGCTTTTTTGGCATAGGGTAAATTGGAACGAAAAAATATTAATGGAGGGATCTAAAATGTTCTATGATACGCGCAACCGAAAAAACCTTGACAAACTGGCCGATTCCACAAGAAAAGCGGCCTATGAATGGGGGCTGTCTCAAAATGATTTTCCAAAATCACGCGAGGCAGCCCCTCGTTCTGGC
>CAUFVC010000189.1:0-5038 GCA_959029275.1 uncultured Eubacteriales bacterium
GCCACCTGTCCCAAACTCTCCCCAGTAATCAGGGCCATCGCGCCTTCTTTTCGAGCGATCTTCTCCGCAATCTGCATCATGATCCGGCGCATGATGATGGTCAATTGTTCGTGGGGACATTTCTCATAGATGGACAGCTGAATCTCTGTAAAGGGCACGACATATACGCACATTTTTCCAGCATATAGGCTTAATTTGCGCGCCAGGTCCACCACTTTCTCCTTTGCTCTATCCGTCGTGTAGGGGTGAGCATGGAAATAGACCGCACACAGCTCCAATCCCCGCTTTGCCATCATCCACCCGGCTACCGGGCTGTCGATGCCGCCTGACAGCAGCAGCGCCGCCTTGCCCGCTGTCCCAGTAGGCATACCTCCCACACCGGGGATCACTTTGCTGTAGACATAGACTCTCCCTCTCAATTCCACCCAGATGACGGTTTTCGGTTTATGGACGTCAACCTTCCATGCGGGATAGGCCTCCAAAATAGACGCGCCCAGCGCGCTGGCCAATTCCATACTGGTCATGGGATACTGTTTATTGGCGCGTTTTACCTCCACCTTAAAGGTGGTCGCCTCCTGGCCGCCGTAGTTTTCTTGGATATATCGGTTTACATTGGCGGAGATTGATTCGAAGGAATCCTCGGAAAATACATCCACTATACAGATTCCGATGACGCCAAATACCTTTGATATGCGAGCTGCCGCCTCATCCGTCCAGTTGCTCCAATCTTCTCCCGGCGCCTCGACAAATAAGCGGCCTTGTTCCTTCGCGATCCAAAACTCGCCCATGGGCTGTAGACATTCCTTAATGTTCAACGCCAATTGTTTTTCGAACAAACGCCGGTTATTTCCTTTGATCGCAATCTCACCATACTTGATTAACAACCCTTTTTCCATCGCGCTACTCCTCTCTACCGTCTTCCCTTTGGCACAAATTTGCGAAGCATAGGTATGATTTCGGCACAGGCCCTCACAACCTGATCCATCTCGTCCAATGTAGAGTCTTTCGAAAAACTGATGCGTATCGATTCGTCAATGGCCTCAGCACTCATCCCTAGGGCTCCAGGGCTGGGCTTTTCACATCGGGTTTATTGGACGCGCACGCAGAACCGGATGATACATAGATTCCATAGTCCTCCAGCGCGTGCAACAGGACCTCGGATCGGACTCCCTGAATCCGAAGATTCAGAATATGGGCGGCTCCCTCCCCCGGATCCGGCCCATTATGCGTGATTCCATCGATGGATCCCCGGAGCTGTTCATACAGATACAGCTTACAGCGCTGCATGGACTCCTGCCGCTCCCTCCGCTCGTCCCAGGCTTCCTTCACCGCTTGTCCAAAGCCAGCGATCCCGGGAACATTTTCTGTTCCCGAGCGAAACCTGCGCTCTTGTCCACCGCCGCGAATAAAACTTGGAATATGGAGATCCCGGCGGATATATAACCCCCCAACCCCCTTCGGCCCATGGATCTTGTGGGCACTGGAGCTGAGCAGATCGATATTCCATTTCCTGGGAAATATTTCCAATTTTGCAAAACTTTGGACTGCATCCACATGAAAGAGAGTTTGAGGTGTCTCCTCCCGGAGAATCTGCCCTATCTCCTGGATGGGCTGAATTACCCCCGTCTCATTGTTTACCTGTAGACACGTCACAAGGACGGTATCCTCCCGGAGCTTGCGGCGGAAATCTTCAAGATCCGCACGTCCCCGCTCATCCGTGTCGATATACTCGATTTCCCACCCCTGCTCTTGGAGATATTTCAAGGGTTCCGATGTGGCCGGGTGCTCCCCCCGAAGGGTCAAGATATGCCTTCCTCTCCGCTCAGAGGAAAATGCGGCACCTAGTATTGCCGTATTGCTGCATTCGGTTCCCCCTGAAGTGAAGTAAATGCTAACCGGGTCGGCTTGCAACACCTGGGCCAGCGTCTCCCGCGCTTCTTTCATGTAGCGCTCCGCTTCCTGTCCCTTTCTGTGGAGGGATGAGGGATTGCCGTAGGCCGTCTCTAGGACTTCTCTCATCTTTGCGATCACACCCATTGAGGGTTTCGTCGTCGCGCCATTGTCTAAGTATATTTCTTTCAAAGCTGTCTCCATGCTCCCTCACATTTGATCGTACTCATATAAGATCATAGCCGCCGCTGTCATCGCCGCTGTCTCTGTCCTGAGAATTCTCGGGCCTAGGCCGACGGTCTGCGCTCCAACTTTCGTCAGCGCTTCCACCTCTTCCAAGTCCCATCCCCCTTCCGGGCCGACTATGACTGCAATGGACTGGGGTTTCCCAGTCTGGCAGCGCAGAACAGGCTTTAACGCCTTCCCCTTTTCCTCTTCATAAAATAAAAGGATCATCTCAAATTCTTGCAGGCAGGGCAGACAGTCGGTGAGCTGAGGGTGGTAGGCGACGGAGGGGATGATCCCCCTCTCGCATTGCTTCGCAGCAGTGGCACAGATCTTATTCCACCTCGCAAGCTTGCCGGAAACTTTCTTTTCCTCCAGTTTCGCTACGCTGCGCTTGGTCTGAACAAAATGGACGCTTGCGATCCCCATCTCTGCCGCTTTTTGAAGGATCCAATCCGTCTTCTCTCCTTTTGGGAGCCCCTGAAAAACCGTGATCCTTGTGTACGGCTCCGTCTCCGACGGATGGGAGGATATGATCCGGCAGAGAACCGCCTCCTGGGACAGAGACTGGATCTCACACTCATAATCCGTTCCCATTCCGTCGCAGGCTACAATCCTATCCCCCGGCCGCTGACGCAAAACATGGAGGATATGATGGGCATCCTCTCTAATGCTGAGAGACTCGCCATGGATATCCTCCCTGTTGATAAAAAACTTGGGCACGCCAATCCCTCCTCACGATTTTTGGGATACGATTGCAACCCAGCTGCCTAACTCGACAACCTTCAAAACGGTGTACCCCGCCTCTGCTAAGGCTTTCTCCACATCGCCTCTCCGCTCGCGGATGATCCCGGAAGCGATGAATCGCCCGCCATCCCTGAGAAATCTTTGGGCGGAGGGAGCCAGATGGATGATGACATCGGCAATGATATTGGCTACGATGCAATCCGCCTGGATTCCTGCTAATTCCTCAATATCCAGCAGATCCCCCTTATAAACCTCTACCTGTCCGGTTACTCGATTCTTCTCCACATTGTCCCTGGCAACCATAACCGCATTGGGGTCTAAATCTGTGCAGATCACCTTCGAGGCGCCCAGCTTTGCCGCTGTAATCCCAAGAATTCCGCTTCCGCACCCCACATCCAGAATCGTCTCCCCGCCCTTTATCTCCTCCTCCAGCAGAGCAGAACACATGGACGTAGTCTCATGCGTTCCGGTGCCGAAGGCCATCCCCGGGTCCATGGTGATGCGGATATCGCCAGGTTCGTCAACCGCTTCCTCCCAGGACGGCACCACGAAAATATGCTCCCCTATATGAAACGGCTTATAGTACTGCTTCCAGGCATTGGCCCATTCCTCCTCCGCCATGATCGAGACCTCGATTTTTCCCTCGCCAATGGGAAGAAACTGGGCAATCCCCGCCACCTTATCCTGCAGCGTGAGCTGAAAATTTTCCAACAGCGTCTGATTGGGCAGCTCCTCCTCCGAAATATAGCATCGGACTAAGGCCTCGTCCTGTTTCATGCCAGCCAGCAAATCCTCATCGATATAATCCCACGCCAGCGGATCCTTATCCTGCCAGAGGATGTCCTTGGGATCCACGATTTCAACGCCCTTGGCCCCCATTTCTTCCATGGCGTAGCTGATGGCCTCAACCGCCTCCGTCACTGTGTGGACCGTAATCTGATACCAATTCATAGGAACCTCCATTCCGCTAAAGGAAAGCGTCGATCTCCTTAGTCAAATGCGTCTTTCATCTTCTGAAAAAATGACTTTTTCTGGCCATGGACGTCATCCTCCCCCATAGCGGAAGCAAACTGGCGCAGCAGCTCTTTCTGCTTGTCGTTTAGCTTCTTGGGAACCTCTACGTTGACCGTCACGTACTGATCCCCCCGCTGATTGGAATTGCGGAGATAGGGAATGCCCTTGCCGCGAAGCCGGAACCTCGTCCCCGTCTGCGTCCCCTCTTCAATGATATATTGAGCCTTTCCATCGATGGTGGGAATCTCCAGCTCATCCCCCAGCGCAGCCTGCGCAAAACTGATGGGAACCGAACAGTACACATCATAGCCCTGCCTTGAAAAGAAAGGATGCGGTCGGATCGTGACCGTGATAAACAGGTCTCCGTTTGGACCGCCCTGTGCTCCAGGTTCGCCTTTTCCACTCATGCGAATGCTCTGTCCCGTATCGATCCCAGCCGGTATATTAACTTCAAACGTCTTTTTCACTTTTATTCGACCGCCGCCGTTGCAGCGAGTACATTTCTCTTTTATGATTTTGCCTGTTCCTCCACAGGTGGAACAAGTCCGAACGCTGGTCATGGCGCCAAACATCGTCTGTTGCTGGACGCGCGCCTGGCCGGATCCATGGCAAGTCGGGCAGGTCTCCGGCTTTGTTCCCGCTTTTGCCCCGGTTCCATTACATTGATCACAGTTGTCAAATACCCACAGATCGATATTCTTTTTGCAGCCAAATGCCGCTTCCGTAAAGGTAATCTCCAGACTCGACTGGACATCCTGACCCCTTGTGGGTCCATTCTTGGCTCTTCTTCCGCCGCCTCCGAAGAGGTCGCCAAAGATATCCCCAAAAATATCCCCCATGTCTCCAAAGCCACTGAAGCCACCAAAGCCACCGTCTCCTCCTCCAGCGCCCTCAAATGCACTGTGGCCGAATTGGTCATACTTGGCCCGCTTCTCTTCATCGCTGAGCACCGCGTAGGCTTCCGATGCCTCTTTGAATTTGGCTTCCGCCTCCTTATCCCCCGGATTCACATCGGGATGATATTTTTTTGCTAGCCGGCGGTAAGCCCGTTTAATATCTTGGTCTGTGGCATTGCGGTCGATCCCCAGCACTTCATAATAATCTCGTTTCTCAGCCAAACCCGTTCACCTGCCATCCCTATTCCTAATTTTATCCCCTCTTG
>CAUFVC010000190.1:0-5028 GCA_959029275.1 uncultured Eubacteriales bacterium
TCTCTGGCATTCTGGAATTTCAGTTGTCACTGGAATTTACTTTGGCATTCAACCAATAAAAGAAGTTCCTTGAATGAAAAAGTAAATTCCACAAGCAAATTTTTCCCTAGCCCCCGGTTACAATAATTTAACACCTTCCGCCTTGTAATCCCTCTATCCGTATGCTATAATAAGCAATCATATACATTGGAGGTGCTTCTTTGAGTATTTTGGATAAGCTGGAGCGCAAGCTCGGCCGCTTTGCAATCCCTCATTTAATGCGCTATATAATCATCGGCAACATCGCCGCCTATATAATCTCTCTTATCAATTATGAGTATTTCAGTTATCTCGTCCTGGATCCGGATCTCGTGATGAAGGGACAGGTTTGGCGGCTGATCACCTTTATCTTCATCCCCGAAGGCACCGGCGGCACCAATATACTGATGGTGGCCATATCCCTGTACTTCTATTACTTCATTGGCACTGCCCTGGAATCCCACTGGGGCGCTTTCCGATTCAACGTATACTATCTCATCGGGATCCTCGGCACCATTGCAACCTCCTTTATCTTCAAGGGGTATGGCACTCCCTCCTATATCAACGAGTCCCTGTTTCTAGCCTTTGCGACTCTGTTCCCGGAGCTTCAGGTGCTGCTGTTCTTTATCATTCCGATCAAGGTCAAATGGCTTGGAATTCTGTCCGGCGGCCTCCTGATCCTGCAGTTTATCCTTTCGAACAGCTTAAGCGACCGCGCCTTTATCATTGTGGCGCTGCTAAACTATATCCTGTTCTTTGGGCCTCAGCTGATCTCCAAGATCAAGGCCGGGAGACGGCGCCAAAAATTTGCCCAGGCCGTCAATTCCTCCCGCAGCCCGTACAAATCCCCGACAAAGGGCAAGGTCATCAACGACGTTCCCTTCCACAAATGCCATGTGTGCGGAAAGACGGAGCTGGACGATCCCAACATGCAATTCCGCTATTGTTCCAAGTGCAATGGAAATTTTGAATACTGCATGGACCATATCAATACCCACGAACATGTAAAATAGACAGGCCGCTCCGAATTTGGAATAATTTTTCAATCCGGAGCTCTTTTATATCCAGAATTGTATTGAGATGGGTGGCTTTCCCCCGGAAGGCAATTTCAGCATATTTCCAGCTATAAATAATTTGCATTTCTCTGGCATAGGTTGTATAATATACCTGTACATTTTCAGCACACCCATCCGTGTAGGTATTTACAGAAAGGAGTGTTTCTCATGAGCGCAGAATTAAAAGAATTACTCTCCTCCAGCGAGACGGTAGATGTTTACATGACTGATCACAATATGGTTGTCAAGCTCTTTAAAGAACACATGCCAAAGACGGCAGCTTTATATGAGGCCCTGACCCACTCCCGCGTGGAAGTCACCGGCCTTCCTGTCCCTGTCATCCACGAGGTTTCAGTCATAGACGGCCGCTGGGCCATCACCATGGATCTGATTCAGGGAAAGACCTTGGCCGAAATCATGAAAGAAGACCCTGCCAACACCGATTCATACCTGGAACAGATGCTGGATATCCAACTGACCATCCACTCGAAAAATGTTCCCAAGCTGAGCAAACTAAAGGATAAACTGACACGGCAGATCAACGCCCTGGACGACATCGACGACATTAAGAAGTTCGAACTCCTCAGCCGTCTGGACAGTATGCCCAAACACACGAAGCTATGCCATGGCAATTTTACGCCGGACAATATCATCATCAATGAGAACGGCACGTATATCCTGGACTGGGTAGCCGCCCGCCAGGGAAATGCCAGTGCGGATGTGGCGAGAACCTATCTCCTCTTCGCCCTGAATTCCCCGGAAGCGGCAGAACAGTATATGGCAATGTTCTGCAAGAAGACCGGGACCTCGAAAAAATATGTTCAGGAGTGGCTTCCTATCGTAGCGGCCGCTCAACTGACCGAGGGAAAGGAATCCGAGCGAGAGCTTCTAATGAAATGGATCGACGTTGTCGCATACGAATAGGCTTTACCAGAACCCAAAAGGACTCCCACGCATAAAAAGGGAGTCCTTTTTGCGTCAGGGGGAGCCATCCATCAATTTCTGGGCATCTAAAGCTATAGCATTCGTCAATATTGCCATAAATGAAATCAGTTTTTATGCACTTCTTCCATAAAACAAGAGGAAACTTTTGAAAGTCTGTCGAATTTTATAGTTGCAAACATCATGGTTTTTTGAGTATAATAATATTGTTAAAAAAATAACATCCAGGTAACACAATATGAAGCAGCAACGTATTTCGCAGATCCTGCTAGCAGGGCGCTAACCTTGTATAAAAATGGAGGAAACGGAAATGGCTAACAAGGAAAAAGTAATTCCCATGGGCACAAATGTAGTGGATACTTTAGAATCCCTCACCGCCAAGGTCAAGGAGGTTCGAGAAGCGCAAAAGGTTTTTGCGACCTATACACAGGAACAGGTTGATAAAATTTTCTTCGCCGCCGCCACCGCAGCCAACAAGGCGAGAATTCCTCTGGCCAAAATGGCAGTCGAGGAAACCGGCATGGGCATTGTCGAGGATAAGGTTATTAAAAATCACTACGCATCCGAGTATATTTACAACGCGTACAAAGATACAAAGACCTGCGGGGTCATTGAGGAAGACGCATCCTTTGGGATCAAGCGGGTTGCAGAGCCTATCGGTGTTATCGCCGCCGTCATCCCCACGACCAATCCCACTTCCACCGCCATCTTTAAGGCTCTGATCTCTTTAAAAACTCGCAATGGAATCATCATCAGCCCTCACCCCCGGGCGAAAAAATGTACCATCGAGGCCGCCAAAGTTGTCCTGGAAGCCGCCGTTGCTGCTGGCGCTCCCAAGGGAATCATCGGCTGGATTGATGTTCCTTCACTGGAACTGACCAACCTCGTTATGAAAGAAGCCGACATCATCCTTGCCACAGGTGGTCCCGGCATGGTCAAGGCCGCGTACTCCTCCGGAAAACCGGCTCTAGGCGTAGGCGCTGGAAATACGCCGGCGATCATCGACGACACGGCCGACGTTCTTCTGGCCGTCAACTCCATCATTCACTCGAAAACCTTTGACAATGGCATGATCTGCGCCTCCGAGCAGTCGGTCATCGTTCTGGATTCAGTGTACGATCAGGTTAAGAAAGAATTCGCGGACAGAGGCTGCTACATTCTGTCCCCCGAGGAAACAGATAAAGTTCGCAAGACGATCCTCATCAATGGCGCTCTAAATTCTAAAATCGTCGGACAATCCGCGCACACCATCGCAAATTTGGCCGGAGTCAATACCCCGGAGACTGCGAAAATCCTCATCGGTGAGGTGGAAAGCGTGGAGTTGGAAGAAGAATTTGCCCATGAGAAGTTATCCCCCGTCCTGGCCATGTACCGCGCAAAAGATTTCCAGGATGCGGTTGCAAAGGCAGATCGCCTCATCGCAGACGGCGGATTCGGCCACACCTCCTCCCTCTATATCAACACGGTGACAGAAAAGGAGAAGATTGCACTCTTTACTGAGACGATGAAGACTTGCCGGATTCTTCTCAATACGCCTTCCTCCCACGGCGGCATCGGTGACCTGTACAACTTTAAGCTCGCTCCCTCCCTGACGTTGGGATGCGGTTCTTGGGGCGGCAATTCCGTCTCTGAGAATGTCGGCGTAAAGCATTTGCTCAATATTAAGACCGTGGCTGAGAGGAGAGAGAATATGCTTTGGTTCCGCACACCCCAGAAGGTATACTTCAAAAAAGGCTGTCTGCCTGTAGCGCTGGATGAATTGAAGAACGTCTGCGGCAAGAAGAAGGCCTTTATCGTCACCGATTCCTTCCTTTATAAAAACGGATACACCAAGACCATCACCGATAAACTGGATGAGATGGGGATCACGCACACCACCTTTTACGATGTGGCCCCGGATCCCACGTTAGCCTGTGCAAAGGAAGGCGCTGCGGCCATGAAAGCCTTTGAACCGGACTGCATCATTGCCATCGGCGGAGGCTCCGCCATGGACGCCGGTAAGATCATGTGGGTCATGTACGAGCACCCGGAAGTGGACTTCCTCGATATGGCCATGCGCTTTATGGATATCCGCAAACGTGTTTACACCTTCCCGAAGATGGGCGAAAAAGCCATGTTCATTGCGGTTCCCACCTCCGCCGGTACCGGCTCGGAAGTCACGCCTTTCGCCGTTATCACCGATGAGACCTCCGGCGTGAAGTATCCGTTAGCAGACTACGAGCTGTTGCCCAACATGGCGATCATCGACGCCGATCTGATGATGAATATGCCAAAAGGGCTAACCTCCGCATCGGGCATCGACGCCATGACCCACGCTCTGGAAGCCTATGCCTCCATGATGGCCACCGATTATACGGACGGATTGGCTTTGAAAGCTCTCAAAAATATTTTCAAATATCTGCCCAGCGCCTATGCCAATGGCGCGAATGATCCCATCGCCAGAGAAAAAATGGCGGATGCTTCCACCATGGCCGGTATGGCGTTTGCCAACGCTTTTCTCGGCGTCTGCCACTCCATGGCGCATAAGCTGGGGGCATTCCATCACCTGCCCCACGGCATTGCCAACGCACTGTTGATCAATGAAGTGATGAAGTTCAACGCAGTCACCGCTCCTAGAAAAATGGGAACGTTCCCGCAATATCAGTACCCACACACGCTGGAGCGCTACGCGGAATGTGCGGATTTCCTCGGCATCAAGGGGAATAGCGATCAGGAGAAATTCGACAACCTGCTGGCCGCTATAGACGAGCTGAAAGCACAGGTTGGAATTCACAAGACCATCAAGGAATACGGCATCGAGGAGGAGGCGTTCCTGTCTACGCTGGATGAGATGGTCGAGCAGGCCTTTGACGATCAGTGTACCGGGGCGAATCCCCGCTACCCGCTCATGAGCGAACTCAAGCAAATGTATCTAAACGCCTATTACGGGACGAACAAATAAAGAATGAACCACTTGTCAAAGGGGCTGTCTCAAAATGATTTTCCAAAATCACGCGAGGCAGCCCCTCGTTCT
>CAUFVC010000191.1:0-5027 GCA_959029275.1 uncultured Eubacteriales bacterium
AGGCAGCCACACGGACAGCCTTCTCGTGGGTGAGCTCCTCGTCCACCTTGTGCACAGTTTATGGATATTCTACTCCACAATAATATACGGGTTATGGATCACGGTGCGTTTGACCAGGAGATGGCGGATCGGTTTATCGCCCATCACATGTTGAACCCGAAAGAATTTTGGACGCCTATGCCGCTGCCGTCCATCGCCGTCAACGATGCATTTTTCCGCAACAATGACGACAACGATTGGAGCGGCCAACCGGAGGGATTGACATACCAGCGGGCGATACGCGCCATAGAGAATTACGGGCATTACGCGGAGTTGACGATGATTGGGAAAAAGCCCATGGAAGCGGCAGGGGACCGCTTCGGCGGTAATCGGCCCCAACGAAGTGTTTGTCTGGAGGGACGGAGCCCTGCATCTGGACGCGAAGAGCCCTTTTGCCGCAGATGAGGCGCTACTGAACGAATGGAGAAAGCCGCTGCCAAGACAATAGGCACCTGCTAATAGGTAAAGGAGATCGAGTCAGTGTTCTATTTAGCCGGATCGAATCAAAAGGACATCAAACAGCTCAACCGGAATGTGGTGATGAAGCTCCTGTTCACATCGCCGCGATTGTCTCGCAGTGATCTGACACGTCTGACAGGGCTTACCGCTATGACCATAACCAATATCGTTTCGGAGTTGATGGATGCGGGCTTGATTGTCGAATACAAAGAGTCGAACCCGAAGGAGACGTCCGGCGTAGGCAGGCGGCCGGTCTTGTTGGAGCTAGCCCCGAAGAGCCCCGTTCTGTGCGGCGTCTATATATCCCGGCGCCGTTTCACCATGATCATCAGCGATCTGAAAGCGCATGAACTTTTCCGGGAAGAACAGGCGTATCCCGAGACGCTGGAGGTGGATTGGCTATACCACAATCTTGCGGACAGCTACCGCCGCCTAGAGCAGCGGTGCTGGACAAGCCAGAGAAGAATCCTCTGTGTGGGGATCGTATCCATCGGGCCTGTGGATACGCAGCGGGGGATCATCTTAAATCCGCCTAACTTTGGGGGACTGCGGGATCTTCCCGTTTGTCGGTGGATGGAGGAGATCGCGGGGGTTGCCGCATTTCTTCTCAACGATTCCAGCGCCTGTGCCCTGGCAGAGTCTCTATATGGCAAGGGGGTTGGAATCGATAATTTCCTGTATGTCTACATTCATGAGGGGATTGGAGCCGGAATGGTCCTCGGCGGTGAACTGTACCAGGGAGTCCACGGCTACAGCCCGGAACTGGGGCATACTACCATTGACTTTCACGGCCCTCTGTGCCCTTGTGGGAGCCGCGGCTGTCTAGAGTTATATGCGGATGAGAGCAAGACGGTTGAAAAGGCGGCGGGGGTTTCCACCCGGGATATTCGATCCTTCGCGGATGTCATGGCCGGCGTCCAGGAAGGGGATCAGGCCTGCCTAGCGGCGGCCCGGGAATTTGCCTCCTACCTCGGCTATGCCCTCCGCAACGCGCTGAATCTGTATGAGTTTTCCACGGTGATCCTGGGATATGAAACGATACCCGGAGCGAATATCCTGGAGTCCATGTTGGCAGAGGATTTAGGGGCTTATTTGCGCGGCTACGGAGGGCGAAGAGCGGAATTTGTCCACACGGAATTCCTCCGCGGCGCGCCGTTGACGGGCGCTATCGCGCTAGGCGCGAGTAAAGTATTCACCGGAAGTTTGCCCATGCTGAAATAGAAAGGATGAAAACGGGATGACGCTGGCAGAAAAGATTATGAGGGAAGTCGCAAAGGTATTTGTGGGTAAGAATGATATCATTCGAAAAGTGATGCTGGCGCTTCTGGCGCAAGGACATGTGCTGTTGGAGGATAGACCGGGAGTGGGGAAGACGACCCTCGCTCTCGCCATGTCCAAAGCGATCCGCGCGGAATACCGAAGAATTCAGTTTACACCGGATGTAATGCCATCGGACATCACCGGTTTCTCCATGTATGATAAAGAGCAAGGGGTGTGGAACTATCAGAGGGGGGCGATTGTCTGCAATCTGTTCCTGGCGGATGAAATCAATCGGGCGTCCAGCAGGACCCAGGCGGCGCTTTTGGAGGCCATGGAGGAGGGGAGAGTGACGGTGGACGGGATTGCCCACAAGATCCCCCAACCCTTTATGGTCATTGCAACCCAGAATCCGGCGGGCTCTGCCGGAACGCAACTTTTGCCTGAATCGCAGATGGACCGGTTTATGGTGCGTCTATCCATCGGATACCCTTCCCCGGCCGATGAGGTGGACATGCTACAGCGAAGGAGGGGCCGGAATCCCATGGACTCCGTGGAGGCGGTGGCAAGTGGGGAGGATGTGTCGGCAATGCGGTTGGATGTGGAAAGGATCTATGTACACCAGGAGATCGATGAGTATATCGTCCGGCTTGTATCCGCCACAAGGAACAATGGCTTTATACGGCAGGGAGCCAGTCCAAGGGCCTCGGTGGCATTGTCGAGGCTGGCGCAGGCCTCCGCGTTTTTGAGAGGGCGCGACTATGTTTTGCCGGAGGATATTCTGGAAGTATTTCCCGACTGTATACCGCACCGGATACTTTTAAGCCCGAAGGCAAAGGCGGAACACCGATCGCCGGAAGATGTGATTCACGCCATTTTGGAAAACACGCCGCCGCCGCGGATGCGTTGAGGGCGGAGGCATGATCAGACGATGGATTGCGTATCTGCTGATTTTGGCGTTGGCGGTGCTGTTTTATATCCTCTTTATTGGATACTTTTCATATTTTACTCTGGTTTTCGTGGCGGTCTTTCCTCTCTTTTCCCTGCTGTTTAGCCTGCCAGCCATGTGGAGTGTCCAAGTCTCGCTGGAGGCGGAGAAACCGCGGCAGGAGCGGGGAACGCCGGCGACTGTGGCTGTGGGACTGCGCAGCTCCCTGGGGCTGCCTGTATACCGGGGCTGTCTTGTCCTCCAGATGGAGAATCGTATGACAGGCGAAGGGGAGCAAAGGGTGCTGCGGATGCCAGTTTATGGACGCGGCATCCGCAGCAGGCAGGAATTCCAACTCACCCACTGCGGCGTGGTCCAATGGACGGCCAAAAGGCTGTGGGTCTATGACCTGCTGGGGCTTTTTGCGATCCCTAGGCGGACAGAGGCCACAGCGACAGTTGTCTCCACACCAAAGCTCTACGAGACCGCGGTGGACCCGGAGCTGCTGGAAAGTGTGCGGCGGGAGGGAAATGGCTGGGACGAGGACAGCGTTGATATGGAAATCCGCGAATACCGGCCGCCTGACTCACCGCGGCTTGTCCACTGGAAGCTGTCGGCCAGACTGGACGACTTGATGGTGAGGGCTGACGACAGCGGAGAGGGGCGGGGGATGACTCGGCTTTATCCTGTATGGGACGGGGAGGCAGACGCGGCCGACAGGATGCTGGACCGCCTGCTATCGCTGTCCGAGTTCCTATTAGATCGCCAGTTCCCCCATGAAATTTGCTGGGAGGATGGGCGGGAGATCTGCCGGGCGAGAATACGCAGCGAGGAGGAGCTGCTAACCGCACTGCCGCAACTACTTTCGACTTCCCTTCCTGAGAGACGGAATACTGGTTGGATCGCGGACTTGGGAGATGCGCAAGGGATCGCGGTCGATGCACAGAGTATCCGGAGGATGAGGGATGGGAGTCTTTTGGCGGAGTATCGCCAATGAAGCGTAGGGTCAAGTGGATGCTCGCCTGGAGCTCCTACTTTCTTTTGATTTGGCTTGGATCGGCGGGATCCATCGTCAGTTTTGGGTCCGCGCTCTCCATACCGGCTGATTATTCGACAGTCGCTTACGGGTGTGCGGCGGTGTCCGCCGTGATGGCAGCGCTGTACGGGATCCCCAGGAAGGGCGTTCGCTGGATATTGACAGGCGCATCGGCCGCGCTCCTTGCGTTTTGCCTGTATGCGGTTCGGCAGGATCTTGTACGGGGGGCCGCCTATGTGGGAAGCCTGGTCAGCATAGAGTATTCCAAAGAGATTGAGGGTATCGAATATCTTGTGCCCCTGGAAAATTTGTCCCAAGGGCGAATCCGGCAGGTCATCACGGTTTTTTTCGCAGGGGTCGGAGCGCTTTTATCCTGGTTTCTGGCATGGGCTGTGGCGCGGAGGAATCGCAGTTATCTGGGCGTCATCTTGACCCTTCCCTTTTTGGCGGCCGCGCTTGTGATTACACGGGAACCCAACTGGGCAGGGGTTCTGTTTTTGTTCCCCTTTTGGGCTGCCCTGATTCTGTCTGGGAGGCGGCGGGGAAAAGACGAAACCGATAGGGCTAAGCTGGTGTTGCTGGCGGTGCCGGTGTCGGCTACGCTTGCGGCCGTGCTGTTCTTTGCGCTGGGGGAGGACACATATACAAGACCGGATACGGTTGAGGGACTCCGATCGCAGCTCATGGGGGAATTGACGCCGGGGGAAGATGAGAAGCCGGGGATTCATGACAGCAGCCGTCCGGTCTCTGAGAACATTGATTTGCAGGGGCGGGGGAATCTGCGTTTCACCGGTGAGATCGCGCTGGATGTGTTCTCGGACAATCCGGGCCGGCTATATCTCCGTGGACGTTCTGGGGCCAGGTATACCGGATCGGCGTGGACAGCCTTTGCCGATGAGACTTACCAGGGCATGGATTTTTCCATGTACCCCATGAACATTGCGCCCCACTGCTTTGAAAGGTACCCCACAAATTCTGTTGTGATCGATCCTCGTCCCTCAGCCTCCAATTTCGTGTTTACACCGTACAACCTCGATGTGGAGAATATGCCGGGGTTGGTGCCAGTGCAGGACCTATTTTATGAATTGAGCGATTCAGGATCCTACTCTTTTATCTATACGGATTTGGCGGGAGCGCCGCTGTACGATTTTGCTATGGAATTGGAGGAGGGCTTCGAGGCCTATGATCGGTTTGTAATGGATCAATACCTGCAAGTCCCGGAGGAGCTTCGGACAAGTCTGGAAGACTTGACGGCGTTCCTGCGGGACGGGGTGGAGTCTGAAAGCGACTTGATCCAGCAGGTCGTCT
>CAUFVC010000192.1:0-5003 GCA_959029275.1 uncultured Eubacteriales bacterium
AAGACGCAGCGGCATTGGCACCGAAGGTGACAGGGATGTTGATGATGGCGCGACAGGACTATACCAAGGCGGAAGATATCCGGCAGACGCTGGAGGATCTGAATCGAGTGGGAGCGAAAGTGGTGGGGATACTATTTAATGGGTTTAACGCGGAAGCGCATTCGTACAAATATAAGGGAGACTATCACTATCGATATTATGAAACCTATGAGACGAAGAGATAGAGAAGGTGGAATAAGGGGGGAAACGGAGTGTATGTGGATTTTCATGCGCATATATTGCCGGGAGCGGATCACGGGAGCCCAGACCTTGGCCATTCGCTGAGGCAGCTAAGAGCGGCGAAGGCGGCGGGGGTGGATACGATAGTAGCAACGCCGCATTTTTATCTGGAATCGGAGCATACGGCAGAAGAATTCCGGAGCCGTCGGGAGAGGGCGTATGAAGAGCTCGTTCAGGCGAATGCGACGGGGATCCGGATCGTGAGAGGCGGAGAAATCCATTTGAGCTATGATCTGCCGGAGATAGAAGGGTTGGAGCAGCTGACGATCGAGGGGACGAACTGGCTACTGCTGGAGATGCCGAGTGGAATATGGCAGAACTGGATAGCCGATGCCATCGGGTACATCGAGTCAGCGAGGAAGCTGCGTGTGGTGATCGCGCATATCGATCGGTATGAGAAAACCATGCAAGAGAATCTGCTGGACATGGGGTGTGGGATACAGGTGAATGCGGAGAGCCTGTGCAACCGGCGGGAGAGGCGAAAGCTGTGTAAGCTTTTCAAAACGGGGCAGGCGCATGTTCTGGGAAGCGATGTACACACGGAGGCGGAGCAAGCCTACGGGTGGTTCGAGAAGGCAGTGAAGATACTGGGGAAGGATGGAGAAACGGCGATGGAGACGGCGCGGTCGATCCTAGATGGAAGAAAGGAATAGAGGGGGTAAGATGATGGAAAGCAAGACAAAAGCAGAGAGAAGGAAGAAGAAAATGCCCATGTGGGCTAGGATCCTCCTAATTGTTTTCCTCGTGATCGTTGTTATAGCAGGGGGAGCCTACGGCTATGTGAGGTATACCCTGGGCAAAATCCATAAGGTAGACCCGGAGCAGGAGGCGAAGATCGCGCCCAACGAGGAATATTTTGAGGTGGATGAAAGTCTGCCCAGCGAGTCGGAGGTGCCCCACCTGGAGCCGGAAGAGATCGTGTGGGCCGATGCGGACCCGGATGTGATGAAGGATCGGGATGTGGTGAATATACTTCTCATCGGCCAGGACCGGAGGGAAGGGGAGGGGAGGCAGCGCTCCGATAGCATGATCTTAGCCACCATCAATAAAAAGAGTGAAAGCCTCTATTTGACGTCCTTTATGCGGGATATGTATGTGCCGATCCCGGGGTACAGCGACAATCGGATCAACGCGGCGTACGCCTTTGGTGGAATGGAGTTGCTTGACACCACCATAGAGACGAACTTTGGAGTCCACATCGATGGAAACGTGGAGGTTGATTTCAGCGGGTTTAAAACGCTGATTGATAAGATGGGAGGGATCGATCTGTATCTGAGTCAGGCGGAAGCAGATTATATCTGTGGGCGAAATCAGAATGTCCTGTATCCCCAGGCGGAGCGGCCAGATTGGGACCTGACAGAGGGGATGAATCATCTGACAGGGGAGCAGGCCCTTATCCATGCCAGGAACCGATCCATCGGCAACTCAGACTATAGACGAACCGAGCGCCAGAGGGAGGTGCTGATATCAGTCTTTACAGAGATGAAGAGCGCGGACCCCATGACACTGGTGGAGCTCATCAATGAGGCGATGCCGCTCCTGACGACGGATATGGATACCAGTCAAATCCTGGGATATGCAATGGAAATCGTAACGATGGGAATTGACGAGGTGGAGTCATACCGCATACCAGCAAATGGGATGTACTCGTCGGCGGTGATCCGCAAGATGCAGGTGCTTGTGCCGGACTTGAATCTATGTCGAGCATATTTGAAAGAGATTTTGTACGGTGATGTGGGGTAAGGCTTATACGAGGGGAGAGATACCGGTGGAACGGCATGTGGATGAGTTCTGGGCAGGAATACAGCTGGATACTCTTGCGCGGGTGGAGCCCGATGAGGGGCGGGACTTGATTGTCTACCAGAAACAGTTAAAACCAAGGAGGGCATACCAGTTTGGGAGACGGACGCAGGATATCATCTTTTCGACCTTGGCCCTGATAGCGCTAGCGCCATTTATGTTGATTTTGGCCATCCTCATCGTGATCGATAGCCCCGGCGCGGGACCGATTTTCGTGCAGGAGCGCATTGGAAAGAATGGAACTCCTTTTCGCTTCTTTAAGTTCCGGTCCATGGTGCCGCAGGCGGAGGAAAAGCTTGGGGAGCTGCTCAAGGATAATGAGATGGACGGCCCGGCGTTCAAGATCAAAGAGGATCCGCGAATCACGAGGATTGGCAAGTTCATTCGAAAGACCGGTATCGACGAGTTGCCGCAGCTGCTCAATATCCTAAGAGGGGATATGAGCCTCGTGGGGCCAAGGCCAGCGCTCCCGCGGGAAGTTGAGCAGTATGACGAGTTTGACCGGCGCCGCTTGTCTGTGAAGCCTGGGTTGACTTGCTACTGGCAGATTCAGCCCCATCGGAATTCGCTTAGTTTTGAAGAGTGGATGGAACTGGATCAGAAATACATACGGGAGCGCAGCTTCTGGGTTGACTGGAAAATTATTTTTGGGACCGTCAAGGCGGTGGTGACCATGCAGGGGGAATGAAGCGGGCTGCTCATAGTCCTATTTTCGCAGAAAGGGGGATTACACTAATGAAAGCAGTTATTTTAGCAGGAGGTTTTGGAACCCGAATTTCTGAGGAATCTCAGTTTAAGCCAAAGCCAATGATTGAAATTGGTGAAATGCCGATTGTTTGGCATATTATGAAAGGTTATTCAGCCTATGGGATTCATGAGTTCATCATCTGTGCGGGTTATAAGCAGCATGTTATTAAAGAATGGTTTGCTGATTACTTTCTACATACCTCAGATATTACATTTGACTTTACAAGAGGTAATGAAGTCATCGTCCATGATAAACATGCGGAGCAGTGGAAAGTAACAGTGGTAGATACAGGACTTAATACAATGACGGGTGGTCGAGTAAAGCGCATCCAAAAGTATGTTGGAAATGAGCCATTTTATCTGACATATGGTGATGCTGTTGCAGATGTGAATATTAATGAATTGCGTAAATTTCATGAGTCACATGGCAAATGTATGACGTTGACAGCGGTTAGCCTGGCACAACAAAAAGGAGTTCTTGATATTAACAGTGAAAACACAATCATTGCGTTCAGAGAAAAAGATGAGGAGGATGGCGCTCTGATCAATGGAGGGTTCATGGTGTGTAATCCAGAACTTTTCAATTATGTCGAGGGTGACAATACGGTATTTGAACAGGAACCTATGAAAGCGCTTTCCCAAAAAGGTGAGCTCAAGAGCTTTTACCATAATGGTTTCTGGCAATGTATGGACACAAAAAGGGAGAAGGATAAGTTAGAAAACATGTGGGCATCCGGTAAGGCTCCTTGGAAAGTGTGGGAAGATTAATGGGTTTTGATATATCATTTTATGGTGGAAAAAAGGTATTCATAACTGGTCACACTGGATTCAAAGGATCATGGCTCTGTAAGATATTGGCTAATGCTGGAGCAATTGTTACGGGATACTCTCTGAATCCCATGACGGAACCTTCCCTATTTGAGATAGCAGAGATTGAACAGGATATTCACTCTGTAATTGGTGATATCAGAGACTACAAAAAGCTGCAAGCCACCTTTAATGAAGTACGGCCAGAAATAGTGTTACATCTTGCTGCTCAGCCGATTGTTCGTGACAGCTATAAAGATCCCCGATATACATATGAAGCGAATGTTATGGGTACAGTCAATATTCTAGAATGTGTCCGTAATACTAATTGTGTGAGGTCATTCCTGAATGTGACTACTGATAAGGTTTATCTTAATAAGGAATGGATATGGGGATACCGGGAGAACGAAGAATTAGACGGCTATGACCCTTATTCGAACTCGAAGTCCTGCTCCGAACTTGTTACACATTCATATAAGAATAGTTTTTTTACAGATGGGAGTGTGGCTATTTCTACCGCTCGTGCCGGTAATGTAGTTGGCGGCGGTGATTTTGCGAATGATCGAATTATTCCGGATTGTATCCGTGCAGCAATTAGTCAAAAGGATATTTTTGTAAGAAATCCCTACTCGACAAGGCCTTATCAACATGTACTGGAGCCGTTGTATATCTATCTATTGATTGCAGCAATGCAATATGAGGATTGCAAATATGCCGGTTATTACAATGTTGGTCCGGATGACCAAGACTGCTTTGAGACCGGCGCACTAGTCGAGCTGTTTATTAAACATTGGGGTGATGGCGTGAAATGGATCAATCATTATGACGGCGGTCCACACGAAGCGAACTTTCTAAAGCTGGATTGCTCAAAACTCAAGGAAACATTTGGATGGAAGCCGCGTTGGAATCTGGATAAGGCTATTGAAAAGGTTGTAGAGTGGAGTAAATGCTGGATTAATGGCAGTGATGTGAGGGCTTGCATGGATAAACAGATTAAGGAGTTCTTGCAAGACGGTCCACACTGAGTATGAGGATATAAGTTGTACGCAATATGTAGACCAGTTGACGGTACAAGGTTATCATTGCGCCGAATGAAGCGCGCTAAGTTAGGGAGGGGAAAAATGGGTAATTGGAAGAACGAAGCAGAAGCGCGGGAGCAGATCAAAGCCATGGTTGCTGATTATTATCATGATTTTAAGGAAAATAAAGAAGAATTCCTGCCCGGCGATCGCATTAGTTATGCTTCCCGTGTGTTTGATGAAAAGGAAATGTGCAGTCTGACAGATGCGACGCTTGACTTTTGGTTGACTACGGGGCATTTTTCAGATCAGTTCGAGAAAGAATTTGCTGAGTGGATTGGTGTAAAGTAT
>CAUFVC010000193.1:0-4990 GCA_959029275.1 uncultured Eubacteriales bacterium
ACAGTACCTACACTTTTGCATACAGAACGGAATATGCAGATACAGCGCTAAATTCTTCATCCCAAGCTCCATTTCTGCGCTTTCGCGCACAGGTAAGTTATACCCGGTATGCCCGAAAAAGAAGATCCCCCGCAGGCGATCTTCCTGAATTCTTACTCATCCTCTAACTTAAGAACGCTCATGAAGGCTGCCTGTGGGACTTCCACGCTGCCAACCTGGCGCATCCGCTTCTTTCCCTCCTTCTGCTTCTCTAGAAGCTTACGCTTTCGGCTTATATCGCCTCCATAACATTTTGCCAGCACATCTTTTCGCATGGCCTTGACAGTCTCGCGCGCGATCACCTTGCTTCCGATTGCCGCCTGTATCGGTATCTCAAAGAGATGCCTGGGGATCTCATCCTTAAGTTTTTCCGCAATCTTTCGCCCGCGCTCGTAGGCCTTCGATTCATGCACAATAAAACTCAGGGCGTCCACAGGCTCTTTATTGATTAAAATGTCAAGCCGTACCAGCTCCGATTTCTGATATCCAATCAAATCATAGTCAAAAGAAGCGTACCCTCTGCTCCTCGACTTTAGCGCGTCAAAGAAATCGTAAATAATCTCATTTAGCGGTAGATGGTATGTGAGCATTGCGCGCGTGTCCTCGATATACTCCATCCCCTGATATTCGCCGCGCCGGTTTTGACATAGCTCCATGATTGACCCAATATATTCCGTTGGCACCATGATCTCCGCCTGCACCATAGGTTCCTCCATGGATGCGATCTCGGCCGGCTCCGGCATGTCCGCCGGGTTGGACAGCTCGAGATCCTCGCCATTGGTCTTGTGAATTTTATAGATTACGCCGGGCGCCGTCGTCACAAGGTCCAGATTGAACTCTCTCTCCAGGCGCTCCTGAATGATTTCCATATGCAGCAGCCCCAAGAATCCGCATCGAAATCCGAATCCCAGCGCTGTGGACGTCTCCGCCTCAAATTGCAGGGCGGCATCGTTCAGCTTCAATTTATCGAGGGCGTCCCGCAAGTCCTGGTACCGCGATCCATCTGCCGGATACATTCCGCAGAAGACCATGGATTGCACCTTTTTATATCCCGGCAGTGCTTCCTTCGCCGGGTTCTGCGCGTCGGTAACCGTATCTCCCACCTGGGTATGGCTCACATCCTTGATACTAGCCGTAAAATATCCCACTTCCCCGGCCGATAGCTCCTCCGCTGGAATAAAGTTGCCGGCTCCCATATATCCCACCTCGACAACCTCGTATTCCTGACCGCTGGCCATCATGAGCGCGCGGGTTCCCTTCCGTATGCTTCCCTCCACGATGCGGCAAAAGACGATGACACCCCGGTATGAATCGTAGAGAGAGTCAAAAATCAGCGCTTGCAGGGGGGCATCATACTCTCCTTTCGGCGGCGGGATCAGCTCCACGATTTTTTGGAGAACTTCCTCGACATTAAGCCCTGTCTTGGCTGAAATCAGAGGTGCCTCCGATGCGTCCAAGCCGATGATGTCCTCGATTTCCTGTTTGACAAGCTCCGGGTGGGCGGCGGGCAAATCGATTTTGTTGATCACCGGCAGGATCTCAAGATTATGCTCCAACGCCAAATACACATTGGCCAGCGTCTGCGCCTCGATCCCCTGCGCCGCATCGACAACTAACACAGCTCCCTCACAGGCCGCCAAGCTTCTGGAAACCTCATAGTTGAAATCCACATGGCCGGGGGTATCGATCAGATTAAAAATATATTCCTGCCCATCCTCTGCCGTATAAACGAGCCGAACCGCCTGGGCTTTGATTGTAATCCCGCGTTCTCTCTCTAAATCCATATTATCCAGCACTTGCTCCTGCATCTCCCGCTCTGTCAGCAGCCCTGTCTTCTGTATAATGCGGTCCGCTAATGTGGATTTGCCGTGATCGATGTGCGCGATAATACTAAAATTGCGAATACACTTCTGGTCTGTCATGAATGTTCTCCCCTCTGTCTACGATCGCAGTGTAAACGGAGTCTATTTTCTCCTAGCGCAGCACGCTGTCCGCGTGTATACGTGTTGTAACGTCTTATTATAGCACATCTCGCCGGCAAATGCTAGCCATTTCCTGTTAAAACAGTATACAAGATCTCCGCGAAGGGTTCCATGGCGTCCTTTGCTTCCTGTAATGTGTTGCCCTCAGCCCCCACCTCGAGCAACAGCGATTTGGGCAACATAAACGTACTGTATCGATACGCCTTCAAGTACATCTGCCGCATATATCCGGGGTACAACAGATCAGCTGCCATTTTCGTGTGGAAGCTAAATGCCAAATTGTCTTGCAGATTAGGATTCGGAAGATAGCTGATCGGCGCCATCTCGCCATTGTCCTGGAGCAGTTTGCTCAGGCCGTTGACGAGCATGACCTTGGCGACTTCCTTTCCGTTCACTGTGGTGACAAGGCGGCCGTCGCCCCCGATGCCATCGCGGTGCATATCGATTGCGATCTCGATAGACGGATTTTCGTCTAGAATGGGCTGTACACCGTTTGTCATCCGCCCATAGGCGCCCGTTACCCCTGTCTCATCATAAACCCCTTTGTGGTGCATGGTGGCAATACCATACTTATCATTTAGGATCTGCGCCAGATAATCGCCCACCTCTAGAATCCCATATTTCGGCATATCGGCGTAGCCTTCCGTTCCGTGGGTGTGAAAGATCAAGATTTTGGGTTCTGTACCGGAGAGGTCCGTCGTAAAGTCCTTCTCCATGAATGCCGTGGCATTTAAATCCTCCGGTGATCGCTTTACCTCCGCGGAATCACACAGGTAGAGGCTGGATAGTTGATTGAAATCCTGAAGACTGCTAATGGGGTACTGCTCTTTTAAATTTGCCACAACGGGGGCCACCGCCGACGAATCCACCACTGTAGTATAATCGTCCTGGGGGATTCCCTTGAAGACATCCAACAGCGTGTCGCCACCTGCCTCGCTATCTTCCAGGGGCGGGTTGGATGAACTCTCCTCAGCGGGCTCTTGTGCATTCTCTGAATTCTCCGCGATGTCTTGGCCCACATCGCTAGGTTCCTTAACCTGCTGTTGCCAGGGAAGCACAGCTTCTACCCAAGTCTCAACTCTCCCCGGCACAAAGCCTAAGATCTCTTTCGAAACCGTTTCCCAGATTGGCTCCTGCGAAGACTTTGTATCCAAAAAGGGGAATGCGCTTTTTAAGATTTCTTCTAAAAAGTTGGTATCTTTTTTCTCCTGGCCCTGTGTATTTGAGGAGGCTGCTTCCTTGGCTGCGCTGGTTGAAAAAAGTGTCAGCACGAGACACATCACCACGGCGATTCGCAGAAATCTTCTCTTATTGACTGTTGTTTTCACCATTGAACGACGTCACTCCCCCTGTGCGGCCTTGTCCGTTTCTCTCCGCCGATTTTACTTCCCTTCATCCTATGCGCCGGTCAATACAAATATTCCTTTAATTCCTCCGGCTCCAAACGGTGCAAAACCATGTTCAGCGCCCCTGCTATAACATTCCCTAGCCGCTGCGCGACAGCGTCCATATCTTTTGGCGTTACATACAAGTCACCGATATTGGGCTTTAGCACCTCCTGAATGAGCTGATACTTCTCCTGTTCAGAAAAATTTTGAAAAATATGCATCTGGATTCCCCCCTGTGTCTTCACGGTGTCCTGCAAATATTCAATGGTATCGCTGACAATTGTGGCCGCATCCACCACGGTGGGAACGCCGATGGCAATCACCGGAACGCCCAGTGTTTTGCTGGACAGCTCCTGCCGAAAATTCCCCACTCCGGCTCCGGGGTTGATACCCGTGTCCGCTATTTGGATCGTCGTATTGACACGGCTCGTCCGCCTGGAGGCCAAGGCGTCGATGGCGATGACCACATCCGGCTTTATCTTGTCGGTCAAGCCGGCTACGAGTTCGCCTGTTTCAACACCCGTCTGCCCCATTACGCCCGGCGCTATAGCGCTTACAGGCCGTATGCGATCCTTCAGCTCATGGGGCGCTACCGCGCAGAGATGGCGCGTCACCAAAAGTCCCGATACAGCTAAGGGACCTAGGGCGTCGGCGGTAACTTGCCGATTTCCCAGGCCGATAACCAGCGTTTTTGTATCGTCTTTCAGAGGAATCATATTCCTCAATTCCTCTGTCAAAATCTCCATAACCTCCTGGTGTGCCTCGAGAATGTTCTCCTTCAGCTCGGGACATTCCAACGTCACATAACGCCCCTTCGGTTTTCCCATTGCCTTTTCTCCCTCTTCGCTCAAAACTTCCACAACCGAAATCGTAACCTCATAGACCCCTTCTCTCCGCACGGAATACCGCACTCCCGATATCTCTGTCCTCTCATCCCCCACCAACTCTCTGGCCTCAAGGGCAAGGTCCGTCCGCACACTAAATCGTTGCTCTTCATTCGCTGTCTGCTCTTTCACATTGTCCTCCGTTCCGCCATTCACACATGGACTTATCACTTCATGAGATTCAGTGCCATTCACATAGGTTTCCAGTCCTATATTTTTTTCTAAAATTTTCTTTCTATGCATTGACGAGCTGACATTTATCGAGTATAATAGTATGAGTGTCTTAGTTGTCCGTTCTATTTTATCCCAATATATTGATAGAATGATTAGTCTCAGGAGGTTATGGAAGATTCATGGCAAACATTAAATCTGCAAAAAAACGTATTTCCGTTATTCGTCGAAAGACACTTCGCAACAAGATGATCAAGTCACAGGTCAAGACCGCGATCAAAAAGGTGACTGCCGCCGTTGCTGCCGGCGATGCCGCCGCCGCCAAGGAAGCGCTGCGGGCTGCGACCTCCACCATCGACAAGGCGAAGTCCAAGGGTATCTATCACAAGAACAATGCATCCCGAAAGGTATCTCGTCTGAATAAACTGGTCAATACGATTGCATAATGACTGTTCGTTCCCGATAGAACGCTGAAGGGGCTGTCTCACTAAGAGAGGCGCGAAAAAGAACAAAGCCCGGCTCTTGC
>CAUFVC010000194.1:0-4964 GCA_959029275.1 uncultured Eubacteriales bacterium
AGGAGTCCCCTGCACAGAGCCATAGCCTACCGCAATCACACCGATCACCTTGTTTCCATTCGCTTCGGCATTTAATTTTCCTTTGTTATATACGCCTCCGGCCCACCATGTATTCAGCCCTAAAGTCTGCGCATACAGCATCAGATCCGCGCCGCACTCACCGAGCTTTTCGTTAAGCCCCGGCGTATCTGCTCCGCTTAAAACAAAGAAATTCTTCACACCTTTTGTCATAAGCACCTTAACCAATGCATTTATCGCAGAGGCGTCATTTGTTCTAAGTTCAACTGCCAAACCATAAGCTTCATTATTTTCTGTAACCCGCTTTTTTAGCTTCTTAACAATTTCTTCTGGAAGCGGTTTGTCCATATATTTACGCACCGTATGTCTTGCTCCCATTGCCTCTTTCATTGTCATTGCCATAATCAAAACTCCTTTGCCTGATTGATCTCCTGCACCCGTTCCGTTACAGCTGCTAATACTTTTACAAATATTTTCATATCATCTTCCGTGACGTCCAGGGATGTCCACATTGCTTCCAACCATTTCTTCTGAATATTGCTGATCAACTCGCGGTATCCATTTGCCTTTTCTGTAAGGAACACTTTTTTCGCCCGTTTATCGCCATCGGCGACTTCTCTTTGAACCAAGCCTTTCTTTTCCATCTTCTGAATAACTCTGGTTTTTGCGGCTTTATCTATACAGTACTCCTTTAATAACTCATCTTGTGTTATCCCATCCTGTTTATACAAATCAAGAAGGTACATAAGCTCTATGGCCGTAATATCACTGTCTTCCAGCTCATGGTTGAGAAACACTTGAAACTGTCTGTATAGAATGCTGATATTCTTTTTTATTGTATCTATATGACCACCTCCATTGGTTGGCAGATCAACTATACACCATGTTAGTTGATCTGTCAACCATTTTCGCAAAGATTGTGAAGGCATGTCTCTGATCGTTACGTATCAGATCAGCGCTCCCGTCTCTTAGAGCGTCATACAGATCCTCGTGGTTTCCGTTTATGATATGGACGAAAATGAAAAATGCTATGCAATCGGCGAACCTCTTTCATAGCATTTCTGTTTTTCCGTTAACCTGGTAGAAGTCATAAATTTTGTAATGTTTCCTTATGGGCTACTCCCTTTCAGGAACGTCTTTTTTATGCCTCATCCGCGGTAATGTGATACCGATTCATGTACACGATCCGCCGCTCTCCCGGCTTAATGTCCTCTGACTCCTGATCCTCGGTCTCATCCCAGACTAGGAGGATTTCACCCGGCCGCGTCTCCCACACCGATACATAGCCGGAGGGCCCTCGGTCCCACTGCCCCCTGTTATCCGAAACCGCATAGGGCTTCGACCATGTCCGGCCTCCGTCCGGCGATGTGATGAAGAACGTCCCCCATTTGCCGGAAGCACAGAGAATCCCTCCGTCCGAAAGCCGCACAAGCCGCGGCAGAACGCCGTATGGACAAATCGCTTGCGGCGGCTCCCATGAAATGCCGCCGTCAAAGGAATGGGAGGCATACAGCGCCGAATACACTTCGTGTCCCTGCGTCCGCATGACACAGAGAAGATGCCCGTTCCCCAGATGGAGCATATCCGGTTCACAGTACCCCTCCGCTTCCGGATCACAGGGGTATGTCTGTACGTCTGCCACAGTGGACAGATAGGAAAAGCTCCGGCCGTTGTCCCTCGAGATGACGCACCACACTCTGTACTGATAGAAATCATAGTTCTGAAAATACGAGAGTTTCGTCTTGTCCGCCTTAAACTGTCCATACATAGGCACGATGAGATCGCCGTTTGGCATGGCAATCACCGTCTGCCCCGTCACGCCGGTATGATACTCCTTTGGGTCCTGGCTGTCCCCGTAGCCCACCGCCAAGTCCGGAATGTGTACCTGGGCGAAGCTAACCTGGATGTCTCCCTCCAGCAGTGCATCCATCGACTCCGCGCGCATGATTTTCATAAGATAGGGAATCTGTTTCTGTCTGCTGGGATCGAAGTGGCCCACCGCCACATTGGAGAAACCCACCCCCATCAAAGTCTTGTCCGGAAGCTCCACCATATGAGGGCGGGTACACCCCCTCCGTTCCTGCCAGCTTTCACCGCAATTGTCCGTGTACAGGGTGTATCCGCCGCGATTATCCTCGACGCTCACTAGAATCCGCTTGCCAACCTTCGTATCGGCCCACGGAAAGTTACCGATACCGTGACGTTTTGAGTCCACCAGTCGAAATGAATACTCTTTCATGACAACCTCCCATTCCGGCGCATCCGCGCATTGCATCATACTCGACCTTATTATACTATAAATCAGACCCATTGAAAAGATGCAACTCTAGCTTTTATTGCCGCCTCTCGGGGTTTTATCTTGCAAATCTTCACCGTCCAGAGCGCCGGGCAGGTTCTGCCCATCCGGCGGCTCCATGCCGCTCATCTCCATGGAGCCGTCCTGTACCATATTACCCCGGCCACCGCGGCCGCCCGGCATCTGGCCGCCGCCCATTCCACCAAATCCACCCATTCCGCCAAATCCGCCTGCGACAGCGGAGCCATCCTGCGAAATGGACGTGGTGATGGCTGATAGCGTCACCTCCGTCAACGCAGTGCCTCCCGACAGGGTACCAGCACTGTAAAAGCCTTCCTCCACCGTCTCCCCCGTCACACTGCCCCCGGTGTACAAACGGTAGGTCGTCCCCTGAACTAGGGCGGGTACACTGATGACGACGCTCTGATACTCCTTTGCCGGTGAAAACGCCACCACCACCTGTTCCTGATCGTCCACAAGGCTCACCATAGTCCCCGCCGCTTGTGTGCCTGTGTAGTAGACCATGAGTGAATTTTGGCTGGAAGAATCCGATGCCCCTAGCGCCATGCCCGAACTGCCCGCAGCCACCAGAATCCCGCCTGTGATCTCACAGACACCTTCGTAGTCTAAGGCGCCGTCTCCGCCGCTAGTCGGCCCGTTCACCAAAACCGTTCCGCCATCGATATACAAATTACCATTGGAATCGAGGCCATCCCCGGCGGCATCTACAACTGTGACACCACCGGTTATCCGGATATAATATGAGCCGGACGACCGGAAGGAATCCTGTCCCATCCAGCCGCCGCCACCTGTGCTATCGCTGCCACCGGCGGCGTTGATGCCATCATCGCTGGCTGTCAGCCGGATCGTTCCTCCGTTGATGTCGATGGAGGCCCCCTCCAGCCCTTCATAGCTTTTGGAGATTTCAATGAATGCACTGGTGATCGTAAGGTTTCCGTCGGCATGGACTCCATCGTCCCCGGAAGAGAGATACAAAGTCCCCGCTTCCAGCAGAGCGTCTCCATTTGCGTGTACGCTGTCGTCCGCCGCATCGATCGTCAGGGTTCCACCTGTGACTGTAAGGGCGCTCGCTTTAAGTCCTTTGTAGCTCTCCCCCGTGTCCTCCGCCGTGGACTGCCGCTTCACAAATCCGCTGTTTCCACTGCCGCCTCCCGCCGTAATGGTATACTCTCCCCCGTGGATCACCAGCTGTGTCTGCGCCTGAATTCCATCGTGCTCCGCCGTGATGCGGTAGCTGCCTCCATCCAGCACAATCCAGCCTTTTTCTGTGTCGCCATCGCGGTTGGATTTCAAGCCGTCATTTCCCGCGTCGATGGTTATGCTGCCATCCAGGATTGCTATGGAGTCTCGTCCGCGGAGGCCATCGTTGACCGCCGTAACCTCGATGGTTCCACTGGTTACCTTGAGATCATCTTTCGTCCCGATTCCATTGTTGAAATTGCCGGACACCCGAAGAATTCCCGTTCCATTGATGGTCAAGTCGTCTTTGCTGAAGATAGCGGCATCGGGTTCGTCGTCGATCTGTCCCGTGTACGCGGCACCGTCCGCAACGGTATTCTCTGTACCCTCCGCCAGGGTAAGAATCAATTTATCCGCCTGCTTCGCATAGATGGCGGCACTGTCAGAACAGGTGATGTCCACACCGTTTAAGATCAGACGCACCGTATCCTCTTTATCCGCCTCAATCAGGATCTGCCCATCGGTCAATGTGCCGGTGACAACATAGACTCCTGCCTGCGATATGGTCACGACACTCCCCTGAGCGGAAGCTCCGGATCCTTCTATGGACACAGCAGATCCGGCCAGCGCAATCGTGGTCGCCTCCGAAGAGTCCCAGTCTGCGTCCATATCGTCTTCCTTATATTCCACCGCCATATCCGTTCTTGTGACATCCTCAGTCTGAGACTGGCTATCTCCGCTGGCGCTATCCCCACCGGCACTGCTCTGATTCTGCGAGGATGTGGTATCCCCTTGATCGCCGCATCCTCCCGCAGTGACAAGCACCACGGCGGCGAGAAAACAAGCGCAAAGCTTCCATCCCGTTCTCCGCCTTTTCATCTCCGCTCCTCCCCTCTGTCGCTTCATAGCTCTTCCCTCGACGCCGCAACCCTTCCGCAGGAGACTGTCAGATTGCCATTTCGGCATCGAATCTCATCTAGAAAGCTTTTGTCAATCCCCTTTCCCTTAAGGTACACATGGTACTGTAGTTCATACAGACTCCCCATGTTGGTAGTCTTGACCTGACTTAAAACAGCCGACTCGGTAAACTTGGCAAAGAGATCATCAAAAAGCCCATCATACTCTAGATTTTCCGGGATCGTAATCTTTAAAACCCGTTCCTCCCCCTTCGGTTCACCGAAGCGCAGCTTGGACAGAAGAATGGTCACAAGTCCGATAATGATAAAGAAAACCACCGCAAATGCCACATAGCCCATTCCCGTTGCCAGACCGACAGCCATGGCAAAGAAAATACAGCTTATTTCCTTGGCAGTGCCGGGAACGGAGCGAAATCGAACGAGACCAAAGGCGCCCATGACTGCGACTCCAGCTCCCAGGTTCCCATTGACTAGCATGATCACGATCTGGACCATCGCCGGAAGGACAACCAGCGTTGCGACAAAGCTTTTGC
>CAUFVC010000195.1:0-4959 GCA_959029275.1 uncultured Eubacteriales bacterium
CCCGCAGGACATTCTGGCCGGCATCGGCCCGTCCATCGGGCCCTGCTGCTTTGAGGTGGGGCCGGAAGTGGTGGAGGCCTTCGCGGAGACATTTCCGGAGTGGATTGAGGACGTGGCGCGGATGCCGGCCGGGAAGGTCAAGGCACATATTGATCTGTGGGAGACAAACCGCCGAATCTTGGAGCGGGCAGGTCTCTTGCCAGATCATATTACCGTCACCGATATCTGCACGACCCACCGGCCCGAATACTTTCACTCCCACCGGCGGTCAGGGGGAAATCGCGGCTCCCAGGCGGCGATCCTGGAACTGCGATAGCAGGCATGTGTGCCGGAGCGCCACAGATGCCAACAGCGTACGCTGCGAACCTGCGCGCGATAGCGATCCAGAACGGAGGAAGGATGCTTCAGAAGATAATCGGCGTTGTGCCCGGCAGCATCGCGGAAGAATTGGGGATCGAACCAGGAGATACGCTTGTGGCCATCGACGGCCAGGAGATCGACGATGTGCTGGACTACTACTTTTATACGGACAGCGGCCAGCTGGAGCTGTGCATACGAGGCGCAGGCGGAGAGGAATGGCTATGTGATATTGAAAAGGAGGAGAAGGAGGATCTGGGCCTTCTCTTTGAAGAGCAGTTCATGGGGAAGTATCGGCACTGCCAGAATAAATGCATATTTTGCTTTATTGACCAGCTGCCGAAGGGAATGCGCGACACGCTGTACTTTAAAGATGATGACGCAAGGCTATCCTTTCTGAACGGGAATTATATCACGCTGACCAATATGCGGGAGGCGGATTTTCAGAAAGTCATCCGCTACCACATGTCACCGATCAATGTTTCCGTTCACACGACCAATCCGGAGCTCCGGGTTTCCATGCTGGGAAATCCTAAGGCCGCCGCTATTATGGAACCGCTGCGGCGCCTGGCGGAGGCGGGGATCACACTGAACGGACAGATCGTGCTGTGCAAAGGCGTCAATGACAGAGAGGAGCTGGACAGGACCATTGCCGATCTAGGCGGTCTGATTCCCGCCATGGCCAGCGTCTCCATCGTGCCTGTGGGGCTGTCCAGGCACCGGGAGGGCCTGTATCCCCTGGAGCCGTTTACCCGGGAGGATGCGGATGCGCTGATCCGGCAGATCGAGCCCTACCGGGAGAAGTTTTGGACAGATCACGGCACCCACTTTGTCCATCTCTCCGATGAGTTTTACCGGCTGGCGGAGCGGCCCCTGCCGGAGGAGGAAGCCTACGATGGATATCCGCAGATCGAGAATGGCGTGGGCATGTTGCGGCTTTTCTGGAACGAGGCGGTTGGGCGCCTGGAGGAGCTGGCGCCGGATGCCGGGAGGGAGGCCGACGTGTCTCTTGTAACAGCGCCCTGCGCCGCGATGTATATTGAACAGCTAGTCCAGCGGGTGCAGCAGGTCTTCCCGAAGGTCCGGGTTCACACCCACTGTATCGTAAACCACTATTTTGGGGATCATATAACCGTCACGGGCCTGTTGACGGGGCGAGATATCGTGGGGCAGCTGCGGGAACAGGAGCGGGGCAGAAAACTGCTGCTCCCCGAGAATCTGCTGCGGGACGGTCAGGACGTGCTGCTGGACGATATGTCCATCCGGGAGATAGAAGAGGCTTTACAGATGCCGGTGGATATAGTAAAATCTTCCGGTAGGGATTTTATCGATAAAATAATTGGAGAGATGCTATGAAACCTATTGTTGCAATCGTAGGCCGGCCCAATGTGGGGAAGTCTACACTATTTAATAAGCTGGCCGGGAAAAAGGTGTCCATCGTAAAGGACACGCCGGGAGTTACGAGAGACCGGATATACGCGGAAGCGGAGTGGCTCAACCGAAGGTTTTCCATCGTTGACACAGGAGGTATTGAGCCGAAGACGGACGACACTTTATTACAATATATGCGGCAGCAGGCACAGCTCGCCATCGAGACGGCCGATTTTGTCATCTTTGTTGTGGACGGCAAATGCGGGTTGACCGATGCGGATGCAGAGGTGGGGACAATGCTGCGCCGCTCGAGGAAGCCGGTGGTGATCGCGGTGAATAAATTGGACAATATGCAGGATATAAGCCCCATCTACGAGTTTTATGAGCTTGGGCTGGGCGATCCGATGGCGATTTCCGCAGAGCAGGGAAAGGGGATAGGCGATCTCCTGGATCAGGTGATCGAGTTTTTCCCTCAAGAGACGGAGGCCGAGGAGGACGATATTCTCCGCGTCGCCGTCATCGGCAAGCCCAACGTTGGAAAATCCTCCCTCATCAACACGCTGTTGGGTGAGCAGCGAGTCATCGTCAGCGACATTGCAGGGACGACGAGGGACGCCATCGATACCCAGGTGGAGTTTGAGGGAAAGACCTATACCTTCATCGATACGGCGGGCATCCGGCGGCAGAGCAAGGTGAAGGAGGAGATAGAGCGATATTCCGTGATCCGGGCGGTTTCGGCTGTGGAGCGCTGCGACGTCGCCATTGTCATGATCAGCGCGGAGGAAGGAATCACAGAGCAGGATGCGAAAATCGCGGGTTTAGCCCACGACAATGGCAAGGGCGTTATCATCGCGGTGAACAAGTGGGACGCCATTGAGAAGGACGATAAAACCATGTATCGCTTTCTGCAGGATATCGATTCCGTCCTGAGCTATATGCCCTATGCACAAAAGCTTTTTATTTCTGCCAAGACAGGGCAGAGGGTACACAAGATCTTTGAGACCGTAGACCTAGTCGCATCCAATCACGCGCTCCGCATCCCCACCGGCGTGCTAAATGACATATTGTACGATGCCATGGCCATGAACCAGCCGCCCTCGGACAAAGGCAAGCGGCTGAAAATCTTCTATATGACCCAGGTCTCGGTAAAACCGCCGACGTTTGTCATCTTTGTCAATGATCAAGAATTGATGCATTACTCCTATAAACGATATTTGGAAAATAAACTGCGCGAGGCCTACGGGTTTAAGGGGACTCCGATCCGCTTTATCATCCGAGAGAGAAACGCGCTCAACGAACGGTTTTGAGCGAGTGGCGAACGGGAATGGAGGTTTGTATGGAAAGAATTCTCTGTATCATAATCGGATATGCGCTGGGCTGTATCCAAACGGCGTACATCATCGGAAAGCTCTACAAAAAAATCGATATCCGCAATTACGGCAGCGGGAATGCAGGCGCTACAAATGCCATGCGAGTTCTGGGAATGCGCATCGGGGTATTGACATTGGCGGTGGACGCGCTGAAAGCGATTCTGGCTGTCGTGGTGACGGCTCTGATCTTTGGGTACGACAATAAATATCTATTGCTCTATGCGGGGATCGGCGTCGTGCTTGGCCACAATTATCCCTTCTACATGAAATTTAAAGGCGGCAAGGGGGTTGCGGCGACTCTCGGTGTCGTGGCCGCCGTGGATTTCCGCCTGCTGCTGTTGGCGGGTATACCGGCTTTGATCCTGCTGTTGACGCTGAAATATATGTCCGTGGCGTCGCTGACTTTTGTCCTGCTTCTCCCCATTGTGACGGCGATTTTTTATCTGAAGGAGCCTCACGGCGTCGAGATGGTACTTCTGACTCTCTTTTTCACTGTGTCGGCCTTCTGGCGTCACCGGAGCAATCTCGTGCGCCTCGTCCGGGGAACGGAAGTTAAAATGGGGCAGAAGGTGAAGATCGAGGACAGCCATGACGGCACATCGGGAGGCAATGGGTGATATGGAGACGATGCACAGGGAAAAGGTTGCCGTTATGGGTTCTGGGAGCTGGGGGACTGCGTTAGCCGTTTTGTTAGCGGAAAATGGTCATGACGTTGCGCTCTGGTCCTACCGGAGGGAAGAGGCGGAGGCTATCGCGGCAGAGGGTGAGAACCGGGAGTTTCTTCCTGGAATTGCGATTCCAAAATCCGTTCAGATTACGTGGGACTGCGAGAAGGCTCTGAGGGGGAGGCAGGCGGTTGTGCTGGCAACGCCGTCGTCCCACCTGCGCGGTACGCTTCAAATATTCAAAGCCTATGTGGAAGAAGGAGCGCTGCTCATCAATGTAGCCAAGGGGCTTGAGGAGTCCACTCTGCTGACCCTCGGCCAGGTGATTGCCCAGGAGTGCCCTGGACACCAGGTAGCGGCCCTGTCGGGGCCCAGCCACGCAGAGGAAGTGTCGAGAAAAATCCCGACGGTGGTTGTCGCATCCTCCGCGAGCAGGGCAGCGGCGGAACGGACCCAGGTTCTGTTTATGAACGAATATTTCCGCGTCTATACAAACCCCGACCTGTTGGGGGTAGAGCTGGGAGGCGCACTCAAAAACGTGATCGCCCTGGCCGCTGGCATATCTGACGGACTTGGCTGCGGTGATAATACAAAAGCCGCCTTGATGACACGGGGAATAACGGAGATTGCGAGGCTGGGGACGGCGATGGGGGCGGATTTCCATACGTTCAACGGCTTATCGGGAATCGGAGATTTAATCGTGACCTGTACCAGTATGCACAGCCGAAATCGAAGAGCAGGAATTCTCATCGGACGGGGGAAAAGCCTCAGTGAAGCCCTTGGAGAGGTGCATATGGTTGTGGAGGGAGTGTATACGGCTCAGGCGGCGGTTAAATTTATGGAGCGCTACCATGTGGAAATGCCCATCACCCGCACGGTGTATCAGGTTTTATATGAAGGATTGCCCATTCAGGGTGTGATGAAGAATTTGATGGAACGAGAGAAAAAGTCCGAGGATCTGTCCTGGCATCTTGTTACGGAGCACCAAGTCCGCTGGCAAGAAGAGGGACAGAGGGATTAGCAAAAGGAGACAAGTTGTGAACAATACGATGGATTCTATAGCATTGGCGGAGCTTTTATTTCCCCATATTCAACAGACGTCAGACGAAATCGAGGCAGCATACGGCCCCCGGGGGCTTTCCCAGGAGGCTAAGGTGACGCGGATGGCGCCAAGCCCCACAGGTTTCATGCATTTA
>CAUFVC010000196.1:0-4939 GCA_959029275.1 uncultured Eubacteriales bacterium
ATCTCCCCTTGACGAAAATGATCGATGAAAACGGCGTAGATCTGTCCGGAGGCGAGACACAGAAGCTGATTTTAGCAAGGGCCATGTATAAAGAAGCTGCTTCGCTGATATTGGACGAACCGACATCCGCGCTGGACCCGATTGCGGAAAAAGAACTGTATGAAACATACAGCTTACTGACCAAAGGGAGGACATCCTTCTTTATTTCCCATCGGCTGGCATCCACACAGTTCTGTGATCGGATTTTATTCCTGAACAACGCGCGCATTGAGGAAAGCGGTACACACCAGGAACTGTTGGAGAATAATGGTCAATACAGTGAATTGTATAAGATACAGAGTCAATATTATAAGTGAGATGATTATATGAAGACATACAAAATCAGTTTCCATAAGACGGCAAGCGTATTAAAAACTGCGTTTTCGCTGTCTCCCTCACTAGCCTTTCTGATACCCGTCCTTTCCCTTATCAATGCGCTGTTTCCGTTTGTGAATTATGTGGTTACCCTGTTGATTTTGGATGAACTGACCACAAGCGCTGTAAAGGCGACCGTATTTCTGTACGCTGCCGGCGCAATTGGTGTCAACACGTTTCTTCTGCTTGTCATGAATGTATGTAAAAGGGTGCAGGACGCGCAGATCCATTGTCTGGAACTGAACTTTGAAAAGAAGGTCAGCCTAAAAATAATGGATCTGGATTATGATGTGCTGGAATCCAACCGGGTGCAGGATTTAAAGCGGTCAATTGATCAGCTGAAAATGCGTATCGGCGGGATCGGGAAGATACTGGAAGTCATCAGCGAGATAACGCAAAATATCATCAGCCTGATCTTGGCTTTTGTATCATTCTTGGGCATTTTCCAGATGCGGTCTACCGTTGCCGTTTCCTCTTTTTGGACCAGCCTATGGCCGGTCATCTTGTTGTTAGCAATATCGTTCGCGCTTTTGTTCACTTCCTCTTGGCTTCAGCTTAAGGTTAACCGGAAGGTGGTAAACCTGAACGATCAGCTGAACCAGGCCAATGGAAGCGGCTTTATGTTTATGCAGTTGATGGCGGATTATCACTTCGGCAAAGATATTCGGATATATGGCCTGAAGGATTTCCTGTGTTCCTCTTTTGAAAGGCTATGGAATTCCCCCATCGGCTTGAAGCTGATGAAAGATCTGGGACGGACCAAAGCATTCATACCATGTCTTACTTCGGCTGTTAATGCCTTAGTCGTCTTTTTATCTTATCTTTTAGCGGCGGTCAAAGCAATCAGCGGGGAAATCAGTGTGGGCGCCGTGGTGCTGTACGCGGGAAGTATTCAAGTTTTTATCAGCTCGATCTCCATGCTGGTTTATTCACTAGGCGATCTGGTCGGAAGGTGTGAACAAATGGGCCCATATATTGAGCTTTTTGCAATTCCGGTGCGTGAAAGCCAAGGGACCGAACCCGTTCCCGCTGCGAATACTGGGCAGGTGCCATTTGTTGTTGAGTTTAGGGACGTCTCTTTTCAGTATCCCAATACGGATACCTGGGCCTTACGAGATATCTGTCTGACTTTGCACTTTGACGAACGTGTTGCGGTGGTAGGGATGAACGGATCGGGAAAAACCACGCTGATCAAGCTACTTTGCCGACTGTATAAACCGACACAGGGAATAATCACTTTGAACGGGCGGGATATACAGTCGATTGAAATCGGTGAATATCGACGACTTTTAGGCGTGGTATTTCAGGATTACCGGTTGTTCTCTTTTACCTTGGGACAGAATGTCGCTGTTTCGCTGTCCTACCAGGATCAGCAAGTATACGACGCCCTGGATAAAGTGGGAATCAGCCGGTGGGCGGAACGCCTGCCACAAAAGTTGGAAACCCCATTTTTTCAGGACTTCGAAGAAAACGGTGTGGAAATATCTGGTGGAGAGGCGCAGAAGATAGCCATAGCGCGGGCGGTTTATAAGCAAGCAAGACTTTTAATCCTGGATGAGCCTACTGCGGCGTTGGATCCCCGCGCAGAATATATGATGTATAAAGATCTCAATCGGCTGGTGGGGGAGAAGGGTATCATCTATATCTCACATCGTTTGTCCAGCTGCCGGTTCTGCTCAAAAATTCTCGTGCTCCATGAGGGACGAATTGTACAGACGGGGGCGCATGACGATTTGGTAAAGAATCGGGCAGGAAAATATTATGAGTTGTGGAATGCACAAGCGCAGTTTTATCAATAGCCTGTTTAATCTCGCTGGCGATTGCAGGATAACCAGCTTTTTTTTTGACGCCCCAATCTGGACAAAAGAAGGTCGCCGTGGACTTGTCCTCCACGGCGACCAATGTCTCAGTGCATATCACAAGCATGGGGGGATTCTTTTTTAGAAGCGATTCCAATTGCCAAGGTAATTCTCTGCGCGTGCGGGACGGATCCCTGCCTGCACCCCTCGGGCCTCGACGGTAAAGCGCTCGGCTCCGTTAATGTCGCCCACTACTACATGAATTTCTTCATGTGGCGCCAACTGAAACGAAACGGTAGACTGATTCAGCTGAACCTGTGGATTTCCAGAATATAGCTGGATATCACCGCTCACCGGGGTATCCTCCATATTGCGAATCCCGAGGGTCAGAGGCTGTGACTCCCCTCTATAGGGATAGGTGAGACAGGTCAAAATCCGCGGGGGATTGTCCGTGCGCTCCTGCGGGCGCAAACCGATGGAATCAAATTCCTCCGGATCCCACTGGAAGCCGTACTCCATCGCACGGCATTCAGGGCGAAGACTGATGAGCCCCCATTCCGCGTCTTCAAAATCTTTCGGGGCGGCGGTGTAGTTTCGGGCAAACCGCCAGTCTCCCTTGCCAGGCGACCAGTTGGATTTTACATCGTGGCGGGTGTCAAAGATACAGCTCAGCTCCTCCTCCGATAGGGAGACAAGCTCGCCGCAGTCATAAAATTTTTCCGCGTTGGCGTCCCGGCGATCCCAATAATATCGAAACAGAGGTTTTGAACAAAAGACATTTTGCTCGATATCCGCGGTGGCCGCCAACTGCCGGCCATCGTCATACATCTGCACCAGATAGGCTAGCTCCGGGTATCGGTCGATGTATGGGCTCTTGGTACAGTCCAGCGTTACATTTGGATCGTTGGGGTGCAGGAAGGACTGAACGCCGTTGTAAAGCTTTCCGCGCTGTTCCTCATAGCAGGCGGTCCAGAAAAATTCTGTGTGCGCGGCACGGCAGTCCATATGTATAGCCGGGTAGCATTTGACGAATACGTTATTTTTGACCACGTAGTCCACACCGCCGCCCAGCATCACAGCGCGCCCCACTTCGTAGAAATAATTGTGCTCCATAATGGTTCCGGATAGCACATCATCGTTGTAAATTCCCATGGTGCCAAGCCCGACGCCGCCCAGATGGTGTATGTAGTTGTGGCTGACGTGGTTGCCGCGGAAGGTTACGTCCCGGCCAGAGTAGATGGCGCCTGCATCTCCCGTTTCCATGCACACAGAATAGATTTCATTGTATTCGATATGCATGTCATTGCCGCTGTAGAGGATGGCAATGTGAGGAAGATCATGGATTAGGTTGTGGGCGATAGTGATTCCAACGCCTTTTGGAAGAATGGCCGGATGATAACAGCGACTCCAGCTGGAGATGCGATAGATGTGATTGTTGATGATTTCTGAGCCAGATGGCTCCAGCGTCATCCGGTCGCCGCCAGCTATTTGAATCCCGCCGTCGCCGCAGTCGTGAATGGTGCAGTTCAGGACACGATTGCGGAGGCCGCCTTTGCAATCGATGGCGTGGTTGCCGATATTGCGGAAATGACAGCCGTCGATGGTCAGGTCGGAGACATCGGTAGCGGCAAGCGCGACTCCGCGAATGCACTCCATGGTTACGTCCGCGATGGTAATCCCCTGCGCATCCCGGATGTCAAAAAAAGGTGTTTCCAGCACGGAAAAGAGAAGCTCCGTGTTCTCATCCATCTGCGAGAGGGGATAGAAGTACAAAAGCCCCGTTTCACGGTCCACATAGTAATCCCCTGGGGTATTGACCTCCTCCAGGATATTCAGAAAACAAAACCGCTGCCCTGGCTTATAGCCGCGAACTTTGTTCTCCGGAATTTCTTTCAGCGACACCGTCATAGCATCGGCGTCAAGTTCTGTCACGTGCTCATACGAATTGGCCCAATCCCAGCACCAATACCCGTGAACCCACACATCTGAACTTGCCGCCCATTTCGATGGACGAGGATCATCAAAGCGGTAGAAAAAATTGGGATGGCCGATTTTTTCCTCACATTCGTTGATGATCTCCTTCTCATATCCCGTGATGGGTAAATAACTCCCTTTCTTGGGATACTGGGACAGGTTCATGGGAATCCCGTTAAAGAACAGCTCGCCGTGGGAAGGGATCATATCCCCACTGAAGCCGCGCCTTCCAAGGCGGCCATAATCGGAGACGCCATTTTCCCGGAGATCGATGACTCGCACAGAGTCTCGCACAGACTCATCGAATCGCTTCCGCACCGAAGGATCCGTCACAGGCTTCCAGCCGTGCAGCCGTTTGCCGCCGATGAGGCGAACGTCGCCCTGGCCTCGGATTTCCACGTTGGATTGCTGTGCTCCCAGCTGGAATGTCTCATCCACATAGTACAATCCCGGTCCAAGGAGTATCTGCACCTCTTCCCCCGTACACTGGGAGAGAGCCTTCCGCAGGCCCTGAGACCCTTCCGCCGCGCTGACATGGATCGGCGCTGATTTGTCTGTCATACCATCACATCCTCACTGTTAGAATTAGAGAGTGGTTGCTCTTCTCCGGGTATTATACTAAAAAGGCGCACGAAAGTACAGAGGGAATAACTCAATATTTTATGAATATTTTCAGATTACTTTTCTTTTTAAATAAAGGGCGGTGATGAGAAGGGCTGAAAAGCTCAGAAGCAGCAGGAGGTACCATGCCA
>CAUFVC010000197.1:0-4910 GCA_959029275.1 uncultured Eubacteriales bacterium
CGGCAGAAGGCCGTTGTTTATAGTCAGGGAATTTTTTTTGATTGTCCTGGGCGGATTCTCAATGGGGACGTCCTCGCCAGGCATACTGGTGGCAAAATAATGTGCAAAGTTGAAGCTGGATATGCCCGAAACCTCTTTGCGCCGCGCATACTCCATGAATAGCTGCTCTTTAATAGAAATACCCTCCGCGCAGGCTTCGTGGTCATGATACGCTTGCAGTCCCATATACATACTGCTATTTTGCGGGCAGACATACCACAGCCCGCCGTGCTCACCGATGGTCAGCGGCGTCTTCCGATCCCACTGATTGATCATACCGTCAATATTGTAGTGCAAGCTGGCGACTTCCGTGTGCTCCTTGTCGATAAGCCGGTTATCCCCGTCTAAGGAGACAAGGCGCCCGGAATGGTCGGCGCGGTGAAAGATATCCATCAAGGCCGGCACATGCTTTTTATACTCATCTCGCCCGTCCACCCAGCGCATCTCGTTCTGCAAGCTCCAAATCACCACAGAGGGATGATTCTTATCGCGGTACACAAAGTTTCGGATGTGCTGGCGGCAATTGTCCAAAAATTCCGGATTCGCTGCGTCCATAGATTTGCCAGAGCCGTAGATGGCCGTCTCATCTACGATCAAAATGCCCATCTCATCCGCCGCGTCGAGATAATACGTAGGATGAGGGTTGGCATGGTACCGAATGCTGTTGACGCCGTATTCTTTGCACGTCCTGCACCAGTTCAGGGCGTATTCTTTCGTCTGTTGGACGGCGCCCTGAAAATGCCAGGAGTCTCCCCTCAGATTTACACGAGTCCCGTTCAGCATAAAATTCTGCCCTTCCGCCCAGAATTCCCGGAAACCAAAACGCTCCTGCAAGCTGTCCAGAATCGCTCCGCGATCCGCCAGGCGCACGGCCATATGGTATAGATGGGGATTCTCCGTATCCCACAAAATCGGATTCTCCCACTCTTCCTTTAATTCAACCGTGTTTTTCCCGCCGGTGGCGCAGGAAAAGCGCTTGACTTCCTCCTCCCCGTCGTACACGGAGACCTCCACCGTGAGCTCCTTTCCCTCTGCGCCAAACAATTCTGCCATGACGCGCAGCGCACCTTCCCGCACCGAAGTCACAATCTCTACATCGGCAATGCAGGTTTTTGGCATGACGAGCAGATTAACATCCTGCCAGATTCCCCGGTAGAGCTTGTGAAACCAGGATCCGGCCAGGCCCGTCACCTTCTTCTGCCCGGAGGCAATGAAACAATCGTTAAAGCTGGTACACACCACATGTAATTGGTTTTCCCCCGCTCTTCCCCTTCCGGTAATCTCCACATATGTAGGCAGGTACGCCTCCTGGGTTTCAGCCAGCAGTTCCCCGTTCCAATAGATATAGGCTTTCTGGAAAATGCCGTGAAACTGCAAGACAAGCCTTTGTGCCAGCTGCTCTTCCCTCAGGTTGACGACTCTGTGCAGCACTCCGGATTCGGCCTCATTCCATGCCTCTGGGTACGCAAACATGTGAAACGGGTCAAATCCATATTTTTCGATCCGGAATTCCTGGCTTGACTGCCGCCACGAGGATGGCACCTGTACCGGCTCCGGCGCATACCGGATCGACTCCGGCAGACCTGAAACATGTTGCTGGTAAAGAGGCATAAAATCCCATGCTCCGTTGAGTGAAATCGTGTCACGCATCCCTCTTCCTCCTTCTTGTGTCAAATATAGCCGTTGCATTCTCATAAAAATCCCGGCGCCGCACCGCTGTCTTCCACTCAGCAATGCAGCGTTTTCATAACCGCGCGGGCGTCCTCAATCGTCCGGTCCAGATCCGCTTTTGTATGGGCATACCCCAGAAAAATCGCTTCAAACTGAGAGGGAGCAAAATAGTGTCCCCTCGCCAGCATAGCGTTAAAATACCGAGCGAATTTCGCCGTGTCGCTGGACTTGGCGCTTCCGTAGTCCTCCACCGGGGAGCCGGTGAAGAAAAGGCAGGCCAGGGAGCCGATCCGGCGGGCCGTCAGGGGTTCCCCTGCCTCCGCAGCTGCCTTTTGGAGTCCCTCCACGAGATAGGCGCAGGATTGATCGATCTGCCCATAGACCTGTGGATTGTCCAGCAAGAACCTCAGCTGGGCCAGTCCGGCCGCCATAGCGACGGGATTGCCGGAAAGGGTTCCGGCCTGGTACACGCCCCCCAGAGGCGCCACCGTCTCCATGATTTCCCTCCGTCCACCGTAGGCGCCCACTGGCATACCGCCGCCGATGATCTTTCCGTAAGTCGCCAAGTCCGCCTGTACGCCAAAATACTCCTGGGCGCCTCCGAAGGCCAGCCGAAACCCTGTGATCACCTCGTCAAAGATTAACAGCGCCCCGTTGGCGTCGCACAACCTCCGCAGCTCTTGCAAAAATCCCGGCTTCGGCAATACAACGCCCATATTGGCCGCCACCGGCTCCAAAATGACCGCGGCCACATCCCCTCGGTGCTGCTGGAAGAGCTGCTCCACGCTGTCCAGATCATTGTACACCGCCGTCAGTGTGTCTTGGGCACATCCCCCCGGGACTCCCAGGCTATCGGGGATCCCGGCGGTCATCACACCGGACCCGGCCTTGACCAGCATCCCGTCGCTGTGCCCATGATAGCAGCCTTCAAACTTGATGATCTTCCAGCGCCCGGTAAACCCTCGAGCAGCCCGGACGGCGCTCATCACCGCCTCCGTGCCGCTATTGACCATTCGAATCATCTCCACGCCCGGCACATTCTGGGTGATCAGCTCCGCAATCTGCACTTCCCGCTCGGTGGGCGCGCCGAAGCTCAAGCCCCCGTCCAGAGCCTCCATAACCGCTTCCTGTACAGCGGGCGCCTTGTGTCCCAAAATCATCGGTCCCCAGGACCCTACATAATCCGTGTAGCGGTTGCCATCTGCGTCATAGATGTACTGCCCCTCTGCCCTCTCAATGAACAGAGGATGCCGGCCAACAGAGCGTAATGCCCGCACAGGGCTGTTGACGCCACCCGGGATCACCTTCTGCGCGCGCTGAAATAAAACCTCACTCTTCGTCTCCATCATCCGATATCTCCTTTTTCCATGGCATCCGCAATCTCCTTGGCATAATAGGAGATGAGGATATCCGCCCCGGCGCGGTAGACCCCAACGGCGCTCTCACACATGGCGCCATATTCATCTATGAAGCCCTGCGCCGCCGCCGCCTTTATCATGGCATATTCACCGCTGACGCTGTAGGCGGCCAGAGGAAGCGCCGTCTCCTGCTTAACCTGATACATGACATCGAGATAGGACATGGCCGGTTTCACCATCAAAATGTCGGCGCCCTCCGCCACGTCCAGCTGCGCCTCCTTCCGCGCTTCCCGAACGTTGTGATAATCCATCTGATACCCCTTTCGATCGCCGAAGGAGGGGGCGGACCCAGCCGCCTCCCGGAAAGGGCCGTAGAAGGAGGAGGCGTATTTCACCGCGTAGGACATGATGGGCACACCCTGAAAGCCAGCTGCATCCAAGCCATGCCGGATGGCGGATACCCTGCCGTCCATCATATCGGATGGGGCTACCATATCGGCGCCGGCCCGGGCATGGGATACCGCAATGGCGGCAAGGTACGGCAGCGTCGCATCGTTATCCACTTCTGTCTCGCAGAGAATTCCGCAGTGCCCGTGGGACGTATATTCACACATGCAGACGTCGGTGATGAGGTAGAGCTGTGGATACCGCTCCTTCAACCTTCGGATCCCCTGCTGTACAACGCCGTCGTCCGCATAGGCGGCGGACCCGAGAGGATCCTTTTTATCCGGAAGTCCAAAGAGCAGCAGGGCCCCGACACCGTGAGCTAACGCCTCTTCCGCCGCTTGGTCCACCCGATCCGGGCTATATCGGAATTGCCCCGCAAGGGAGGGGATCTCCTCCCGAATGTTCGACCCCCCTCTGACAAAAAGAGGATAGACCAGCGACGAGGGGGAGACTCGCGTCTCCCGGACCATCTTCCGCAAACCATCTCCGCTCCGAAGTCTCCTAGGACGTATGTCCATCAAATCAACACCCCTCTTTCAAAACCTATTGAATATCGGCCAGGGACACGGCGTCCATGTCGTCGAACGCCTGATTTTCTCCCGCCATAGCCCACGCTACAGAGTACCGCCCTGTGCCGCATCCCCCGTGCATAGACCAGCTGGGGGAGAGCACCGCTTCCCGCTGCCGCACCACAAGATGCCGCGTCTCGGTCGGATGTCCCATAAAGTAGAAGACCACATCCTCCTCCTGCATATCAAAATAGAGGAAGGCTTCCGCCCGGCGCTCATGGGTGTGAAATGGCGGCGCATTCCAAACACTGCCCTTGTCCAGGGCGGTGACGCCCATTAAAAGCTGGCAGCTTTTGCAGACGGAGGGATGGATGTACTGAAGAATCGTCCGCGTATTACATTGATCCTCGCTCCCCGCCCTCTTTGCAATGGCCTCGGCTTTAGAAATCTTAACGCATTCATAGGCCTCGTGGGCCGGGACGGAGACAAAATAGAATTTTGCCGGGTCGGTGGGATTCTCGCTTGAAAAAGACAGCTCCTTCGTCCCCATACCCACATACAGGGCATCTCCACACTGTAGGCTATAGTCAGCGTCGCCCGCCTTTACACGCCCTTCGCCGCCGATATTGAGAATTCCCATCTCTCGCCTTTCCATAAAATATGCGCATCCGAGCTGGCGCCCATCCTCCGGCGCCAGCGCCGCCGTTGTGGGCACGGCAGAGCCTACGATCATGCGGTCCTCATGGCAATATACACTCTTGATCTCCCCGTATTGGAAGAGATCTGGGATCAGAAAATGATCTCGCAGCTCCTCTGTGGTGTAATATTTCACATCCTCTGGGTGACTGGAATAACGTATCTCCATTGATATTCCTCCTGAATTTCT
>CAUFVC010000198.1:0-4893 GCA_959029275.1 uncultured Eubacteriales bacterium
TTTCCGTCGACGAGCTGCTTCAGATCATCCATACCGTCGGCGGTCCCAACGTGGGAATCTGTCTGGACACAGGCCACCTCAACATCGCAGGCCATGACCAGGTTGACTTTATCCACAGAGCCTCTCCTTATCTAAAGGCGCTGCACATCGCGGATAATGAGGGTGTCACCGACCAGCATCTGATGCCCTTTGGCCGTGGCAAGGTGGATCTCATCTCGGTTCTCAAGGCACTGGTCCAGATCCAATACGATGGCCTGTACAATTTCGAGATTCCCGGTGAGTGTGGATGCCCTCTCCCCATTCGTGATCTGAAGATGCACTATCTGCAGGCGGTCATGAAGGAGATGGAGGCGACGGTGGATGGCCTATAAATTCGATACCCATGTACACACGGCGGAGACCAGCCCCTGCGGCAACCTGACAGCCGCCGATACGATTGCGCTATATAAAAAGGCCGGGTACAGCGGACTGTGCATTACAGACCACTACTACCAGGGCTACTTTGAATCCCTGGAGGCCCACAGCTGGACAGAACGGATGGATCAGTATCTGATCGGGTATCGCTGTGCGAGGCAAGCCGGTGAGATGGCAGGGATGACGGTGCTTCTCGGCGCGGAGCTGCGGCTGGAGGGCAGCAACAACGATTATCTGTTGTTCGGCGTAACAGAGCAATTTTTATATGACTTTCCGGAGCTCTACCGCTATGACATGCCCTGCCTCCGCCCACTGCTCCGGGAACATCACATTCAAATCTATCAGGCGCACCCATACCGGCCCAATTTAACCCGGCAGGACCCCCAGTATCTGGACGGCGTTGAGGTCGCCAACGGGAATCCGCGCCACAATTCTCACAATGATCTGGCATTGGCCTTTGCCGCGGAACACCATCTTCGGATGTCGGGCGGTTCGGATTGCCATGAAGTTGAAGATGTGGGCAACAGCGGCATTTTAACAGAGAAGCCCATCACCTCCCAGGAAGAATTGCTTCTGGCGCTGCAAAATCAATCCTTCGAGATTATACAGCCGCCCTTTGACGTACACTGACAAAAAGTTCGCGTTCCGCGAACTTTTTGCGTTCCGCGAACTTTTTTTATAGAACAAAAAAAGCGCATAGTACATGCGCTCGCCAGAATAGGGATGACTGGGCTCGAACCAGCGACTTCTACGATGTGAACGTAGCGCTCTGACCAACTGAGCTACATCCCCAAACGGAATGACTATATAGTAACGCGAATCGAAGGATTTGTCAAGAGTGAATTTTATTTTTTTTGGACTTCCCTTTTCAATCCCTATCCGGGACGTCCGCGATCCGCTCTGATTCCTGCTGGGATACCGCATACAACCGCTCCATATCTCTCGGCTGCAAAACGAATTGGCAAGCCCTGAGAGAGTCTGCGAGCTGACCGCACGTCCGGCAGCCGACGATTGGAAAACAGGTAAATTGGCTCTGTCCCAGAAGATATGCCAGAGCCAGGGTTCCCTCGGAGCTTCCCGGATAATGCCGCTTCATATCGCGGAGCATTTCGTATATGACCGCATTAGCGGCATTGCCGTATTTTCGCCGCAAGCCGTCCGGCACATTGTGCCCTCCCAGTTTCGCAAAATAACCGCCTGCCTGTGAACTGTAGGCGAACACGGGCAGCGCTGTCTTTTCATGATACTCTCGGCTTTGAGCATTCATGGCCACGAGGGTTGGGTCTCCTATCCCTTGGGGATTGACGGTGGCGAGGCTGTACATCAGTTGGTCCGCGCAAAATCCCTGCATTCCGTGGCCGCTGGCGAATGTGTTGGCAGCTTCCAGACGGGCTGCCGTCCAGTTGGACGCTCCAAAATACCGTATCTTTCCTCTCTGCACAAAATCGTTCATCATGAGGACGATCTCCTCCACGGGCCGGCTCGCGTCATCCCGGTGCAACCAATACAGATCGATGCGCTCGACTCCCAGATCCATGAGACTTCCATCCAGATCCGCTTCCACTTCCCGGCGGCTCATACGCGGAGTCTCCATCGATCCCAGATCCGGGTGGGCCCCCTTGGTGCTGAGCAGCATTTGGCCTTTCGCCCCCCGGTCCGCCAGCCACTGGCCGATGAGCTTTTCACTGGGGCTGTGCATCCCGGAAACCCAATTTCCATATACCCTGGCAGTATCGACCATTGTGCCACCCTGAGCAAAAAACATATCCAGCAGCGCATACGCGCTGTCCTTATCAACCGCCGTTCCAAAATCAGCCGTTCCAAGCACAATCGGCCCAATCTGCAAATTTGTTCCTTTGATGACCCGTTTGATCACTGAGATTCCTCCCCTTTTTCGTATTGCCGTCATGCCCTGGAAGATAGCGCGGCGAGGGAATGCCGCAGATAGAGGGCCGTGACAACGGCGGACAGCCCATCCGCCAGCGGAAACGCCAGCCAGATTCCCCACATGCCCAAGCCGCCAACCCATGGCAATATAAGCGCCAGGGGAATAAAGAAAAAGATCTGCCGGCTGGCGGTTAGGAGCAGGGATGGGAGCACACGCCCGATCGCCTGGAAGAACCCGGCTCCCACGATCTGAACGGCGGCAAAAAGGGCCAGCGCACACACTAGCCGCAGAGCGCCGGCGCCAGCCGAAATCAGGGCTGTATCGTCGGTAAACAGGCGGAAGATCCAGCCAGGGAACAGTTCAATCAGGGCCGTAAACACCGCTGCAAATACCAACCCGGCCGCGATGGATAGATGAAGCGCCCTCTTGACGCGGTCATAGGCTCTGGCGCCATAATTGTACCCGGCAATGGGCTGCATCCCCTGTACTAGCCCTTGGGTGGGCATATAGAGAAAGGTTAGAATTCGATTGATGATCCCATAGACCGATATGGCTGTGTCGCCCCCAAAATCTTTGAGCATGTTATTCAGAACCAGCGCCACAAGGGAATTGGCAATCTGGCGGATGAAGGAGGCAAATCCGACTCCAATGATCTCCCAGAGCGCTCTGAATTGGATCACAAAATGCCGCGGCCGCAAGCGATAGATGCTTTTCCGCCGGATAAAATACTGTGCCAAATACAGCAGGCTAAAGCCCTGAGACAGGATCGTTGCCAAAGCCGCTCCCCGTATCCCCATGCCAAGTGGAAACACAAAGAGATAATCTAAAAAAATGTTTAGAACCGCCCCGCCCATCATAGAAAACATGGCAGTGCGGGCATTCCCCTCCGAGCGGCATACGTTATTGCCTACCAGGACCATAGGATAATACAACGTCCCCAGTAAGATGATCCGCATATACTCCCGCGCGCTCCCCAACAAAGTCTCTGTCGCTCCGAAGAATATGAGGATCGGATCTAAAAAAATCTGCCCCAGCACGCCCATCAACAGTCCACAGAACAGCCCTGCGCTGCATGCCGTTCCGACGCAGTGACACGCCCTCTCCTCCTCTTTAGCGCCTAAATATCGGGAGGCCGCGGAAGCGCTCCCCACTCCGAGCATTAGACTGACGGCCATGACCGCCATCTGGATCGGAAAGGCAATGGTAAGGCCCCCGATGCCCTTTGAACCCACGCCGCGGCCGACGAAAATTGTGTCCACAATATTATATAGCGCATTTACCGCCATAGAAAGAGTCGCAGGTACCGATAATCTCGTCAAAACCACGCTGACTTTCTCATCCCGCAGCATGGCGCTGCGCTCTTGATTCCGCGCCTGGGATGAATTGGATTCCATACTCCATGTCCTCTCGATCTACATTTTCTAAGTGTCTTTTCCTCAGTATACGGAAAAAGAGTCAGAAATACAAGCGAAATTTAAAATATTTATTAAAATTTCAAATCCTCAACTTTGCCTGTATTTACAAGGTTTTTCACCTGCCAAATGTCCAAACCTTATGTATTTTCCCTTGTTTTTGCCCTTACCAGCCATGCGGACATTCCGAGAAATGGAGAGCGCTGTGGAGAGATAGCAGATAAGAAAAACCGCTGTTGCATGGTTCGGGTGGTGCGCCATGTGACAGCGGTTTTTGTGAGCTATTCAGGTAGATGTCTTTGCAATTCAAGGTTTGATTTCCGAAAATGCTTTGTCCAAATCGTCAATGATGTCCTGCACATTTTCCAACCCCACTGAAAGACGAACCATTCCGCTTTCAATCCCGGCAGCGATAAGCTGCTCGTCTGTAAGCTGCCTGTGCGTCTCGCTTGCCGGGTGAAGTACACAGGTACGGATATCCGCTACATGGACTTCGTTTGAAGCAAGCTGCAAGGCGTTCATAAATTTTACAGCGGCTTCTTTGCCACCTTTGATTATGAAAGAAATGACACCACTGCAACCCTTGAGATATTTCTGCGCAAGAGCATGATATGGGTCACTTTCCAGTCCCGGATAAATCACACGCTCTACATATGCGGATTTTTCGAGATATTGGGCGACTACCATAGCGTTCTCGCAGTATTGTTGCATTCTGACCGCCAGCGTTTCCAGACCGAGATTTAACAGAAATGCCGAATGTGCCGCAGGATATACGCCAAAATCCCTCATCAGCTGCATCCTTGCTTTCGTGATGTATGCCTTTTTTCCATAAGTCTCCGTATAGGAAATCCCGTGGTAGGAATCGTCCGGCTCGGTAAGCCCGGGGAAGTTGCCGTTTTCCCAGTCAAATTTTCCACTGTCCACAATCACGCCTCCGACCTGTACCGCATGGCCGTCCATATACTTTGTGGTGGAGTGAATTACGATATCAGCACCGTATTCAAACGGCCGGCAATTGATAGGAGTGGGGAACGTATTATCCACAATCAGGGGAACACCATGGGCATGTGCCGTCTGAGCAAAAAGCTCCAGATCCGTCACACTGAGGGAAGGATTCGTGAGGGTTTCCGTGAATACACATTTTGTATTTTCCTGAAACGCCGCCTCCAATTCTTCCCT
>CAUFVC010000199.1:0-4877 GCA_959029275.1 uncultured Eubacteriales bacterium
ATCTAAGATAGAAGCGTGAGGCGAGGCGAAAGAGATGATGCGAATTTCCATTCGGGCGGCGTCAGCGGGAACTTGGGTACTCCGGCTTGGCGCCGTCTTTTTTTTAGCTGTGTTGCTGGCATATCCTCAGACCGTATTTGAAGGCGCGAGGGAGGGGCTGCTGCTCTGGTTTAACACGGTGTTTCCCGCCCAGTTCCCTTTTTTTGTTTGTATCGCGCTGTTGATCGAACTGGATGTATTGCCGATTTTTCAGCGGCTCTTTGAGCCGTTTATGCGGCGGGTTTTTGGCCTGCCCGGGGAAGCTTCCTTCGTATGGCTTTCCGGGTGCATCTCCGGCTACCCGGTGGGCGCGAAAGCTGCCGTGGAGCTCTGGAATAAAGGAGAACTGACGAAGGAGCAATTTCAGCATCTTCTGTGCTTTTGCAATAATTCAGGACCTCTTTTCATTCTTGGCACCATCGGCGTCGGCCTTCTACAGAATGTGAAGATGGGATACCTTCTATTGGCGGCGCACCTTCTGTCATCCCTCATCAACGGGATCCTATTCCGGTTTGTCTACGAAAAAGGAAGCGACCGGCGGAAGGGAAAACGCCGCCCGCTTTCCCACCTGGAAAAGCCCTTTGGCAAAATGCTGGGGGACAGTGTATACAGCGGTATGGAGTTGATTGTTCAGATCGGCGGATTCATTATTTTATTCTCTGTCCTTCTGCGACTCCTGGAGGGCTGGCAAGTAGCCGCGTACCCGGCGGCGCTGCTCCACCGGCTGCTTCCAATGCTTCCGGTGGATGTGGTGGAAGGCATATTGTATGGGGTCATTGAGCTGACCAACGGGGTACGGTACATAAGCCAGACCGCCGCCGCCCTTCCTGTCATGGCCGGTGCCTGTGGCTTTTTGACGGCGTTTGGAGGATTTTCCATTCAGGCGCAGACCGCCGCTGTTTTGAAAGAGAGCCCCGTCTCCTTTGGAGCCTATCTTGTGGCGAAAGTGATACAGGGGTTGATCACAGCGGGATTGTCTGTGCTGTTGGTCCTTTTATTCCTCAGATAATATCTTCAAACTGTGGAATGCGGTTGCAATCTGACAGAAACCATGATATAATGAACAATCGAGAGTCAATCTGTAATGTTCGTTATATGGCGCGGAATTGTGCGATTTTGATAATGTATACTGAAAGGATGAAGAGCGATGAGCGATACGAATTCCAAGATTGAAAAGCGCAAAGCGGAGGCGCGCAAGAGACAAGCAAAATTGAAGAGACGGGAGAAGCGAAAATTGAAGCCGTCCACGCGCAGGCGCTTGATAACCGGGATTTGCATAGTCCTCGTCTGTATTTTGGCAGGCGGCTTGTTTTTCACGGGGACTGCCACTGCGCGGCGTGTGATTTCAGCCGTCAAGATCGGAGATGTCAAGGTTAGTTCCGCGGAATATAGCTATTATTACAGGACGGCATTTTCCAACTATTATACGACCATGGCCTCCTACTTTGGAGAGCAATATGTGGGGATCGATCTGACGAAACCCTTAACCAGCCAAAAATATTCCAACAATACCACCTATGCGGATTACTTCAGCCAGAGCGCGATCCAGCAGCTGACCCAGATCGTCGTGCTGTCGGAGGAAGCCAAGGCAGCTGGTTTTTCCATACCGGAGGAGGATCAGGCCAGCGTGGATTCGCTGCTCCAGCAGATCGCGGAGAACGCAGAGTCGCAGTCGCTGTCCCTGGACAAATACGTTGCCAAAACATACGGAAAGGGAATGAACTACGAACTCCTCAAGAAGATCGTCGAGCGGGAGTACCTTGCCAACGCCTACAGGACGGAAAAGATCGGGGAGCCAACCTATGATGAAGCGCAGTTGGAGTCCTACTATGCGGAGAATAAAGATCAATTCGCCATGGTGGACATCCGCTATCAGGCCTTCAACAAGGTGGAGGCGACGGACTCCACAGAGGGCAAGACCATAGAGGAAGCCAAGGCGGAGGCGGAGGCATTTTTAGCGAAAGCCACGGACGAGGACGCCTTTGCCCAGGCAGCGCTGGAATTGGCGAAGGAAAAAGCGGCGGCGCTGGCGGCGGAGGATTCCAGCGATTCTGGGTCCGATGAATCCGCAGAGGAGACGGAAGTTACGGAGACGACCCTCCACACAGCGACCAAGAAGTCGAGTCTCACGTCCGTCGATGCCAACATATCCAACTGGGCCTTCGCAGAGGGCCGGGTTGCCGGTGATAAGGCTGTTTTGGAGAACGCAGGTCAGACGGGCTATTATGTAGTCTATCTTGTGAAGCCTGAGTATCGCTATGAGGAGAAGACCGTAAACGTTCGGCATATCCTGATCAAAGCGGAGGAGGGCGCGGATCAGGACGTCAAGGACGAGGCGAAGGCCAAGGCGGAGGAGATTTTGGAGCAGTGGAAAGCAGGCGCCGCCACAGAGGAGAGCTTTGCAGAGCTGGCCAAGGAATACAGCGAGGATGGAAATGCATCCGAGGGCGGCCTCTATGAGAACGTAAACGAAGGGTCCATGGTGGACACCTTTAACGATTGGATCTTTGACCCAAGCCGCAAGTCAGGCGATACGGGAATCGTGGAGACGGAATACGGATACCATGTCATGTACTACGTCAGCGACAGCGATCCCTATTGGCAGGTGCAGGTGAAGAACGCCATGCGGACAGAGGATTACAATACGTTCTACGAGGGCGTAGCGGATCAATATAAAGTCAAGACCAAATGGCTGGGAATGCAGCTGCGAGAAGAGCCCTATTGAGAAGAGAAAAGCGCTATGCAAAAGGGGAATCCGATTGCATAGCGCTTTTCTAGTATTATCCCTTGCCCTCCCGGTACGCAGTGGGGGTACAGTGGTAAAGAGACTTAAACACTTTTGAGAAGTAATTGACATTGTCGAAGCCCACATAGCCGGCGATATCCTGGATGGGAATGGCAGTCCGGCGGAGAAGTCCGGCAGCAGTCTGGGCGCGAACCTCATGGATATAGCTCACGATGGACTTGCCGGTCTGCTGCTTGAACAGGGAGGAGACATAGTTGGGGGACAAGCCTGTCTGCTCTGCGATTTCCGGGAGCGTCAGCGATTCGCTTAGGTGGATATGGATGTAATCAATGATGGTCCGAATTGTCGGGGTATACCGGCGAAGGCCAAAACGGCGGACGAGTTGGCAATACCCGCGGATGATTTCCTGCTGTATCTCTTTTACACGGGATTGCGTAGGAGCATTTTCAATGCGCACCGCGTACTCCTCGGAGAGTATGTCAATGTGTACCGGGTGGACACCGCCCTGTTCCGCTGCCTTTCGGCAGAGGGTGTTGAGCACAAAGGTGAGATTTTTTGCATTTCGCAGCGGATCCTTTTGGCGAACTAGGCGGGAGGTGTCGCGGGCCAGCGGCTTAAACGCCTCGACCGCGCTGGTATCATCCCCGTTTTGGATTGCAGTCAGCATACGGTTTTCATGTTCATAGCGCGTCTCCAGAAGATGCATTTTCGGGTTTTTGTCTAGATGAAGCTCTAGGGTAGATTCCCAGCTCAACAGCTGCAAAACAGGGGAGCGCCCCAGCCCAAGATGCCGGTACAGCACAGAGGCGCTCTGAAATAGGGTCTGAGAAGGGCAGATGGGAATGGTATTGCAGTAGAGAGGCAGATAGGACATGTACGAGCTGGAGATGCGGTTTTTGGCCAGCAGAGCCTGCATACTTTGCTCCGTCAAGGCCTCCGGGAGGAAAGGGCCGAGGACAACAAATTCCTGAAGCCCTGTCATGGGAAAGAGCATATAGTGGATCTGGCAAAAATTCGTCCATTCATAGATATATCCTGATTCCAGCCGGCCTAGCTGACCGCGCAGCTGATTCATATCCGGGTCTGACGCCGTATACCCCATGGCGGGCACGGCACAGAGCCGTTTTAGCAGAGCGGCGGGGGAGGGCGCGACCTCCACGGTAACAGAAGTCAAGGTTTCGATATAATCTTTTGCGATGGTAAATTCAGTCATCATCATGACAATTTCCTCCAAAGAATCGGGCGAGTCGGATTCCGATTTCGTATTCTCTTATAGATTATCGTAAAATTTTGCTTTTTTCAAGAGAATTCTTCTAACGAAATGGGAAAAATGCTGATATGATAGAATCAAATATAAATTTGGTTCGTTCTAAAAAAAGGAGTTGTTGCAATGTTATACCCCATTCTCAATCATGCACGCACCGCCATCAGTTTAGACGGTGTATGGCGTTTTCGAGCGCTGAAACAGTTGGAAGTGACAGAACAGGATACGCTGCGGTGGAACGGTGCTTATGACACCATGGCGGTTCCAGGGTCGTATAATGACCAGAAAGAGGGCGAGGCGCTGCGGGATCACTATGGCCTTGTGTTGTATCAGAGGGATGTGAGCGTCCCGAAAAGTCTGTCCGATGAGCGGGTTGTTCTGCGGTTTGGCAGTGTGACGCACCATGCGGCCGTCTATTGGAATGGCAAGCTGATCGCAAGCCACAAGGGAGGCTTTTTGCCCTTCGAAGTGGAGATTGACACGTCTGATCTGGAAAAAACCAATGTGCTGACGGTGTCCGTGGACAATCGCATTGACCTGAGCACCCTGCCTGTGGGAAGCGAAAATCCAGGCGGGATATTTGGCAGTGTGCTGCAGACATACCGGGAGTCCATCGGAAGAAGCAAAATTATCCCAACTTTGACTTTTTTAACTATGCGGGGATTGCGCGGCCGGTGCTTCTGTACTCGACGCCGAAAGACTATATCCGAGATATCCGGCTGCGATACATTGTGGAGGGCGGCTCCTCCGATGTTGTGGATGAAGTCGAGACTTCTGAGGAGTCCCTCGCGTGCCGGGTGGAGCTGGTGGATGAGGAAGGCAATTCCC
>CAUFVC010000200.1:0-4865 GCA_959029275.1 uncultured Eubacteriales bacterium
TAACTGGTGGAATGAGGCGCTGCATGGCGTTGCCCGGGCAGGCTTGGCTACGGTATTCCCGCAGGCGATCGGCCTGGCGGCGATGTTCGATGAGGAGATGTTAAAGGCGATCGCGGAGGCGATCGCAGATGAGGGACGGGCGAAGTACAATGAATTTGTGAAGGAAGGGGACCGGGGCCTTCATAAAGGGATTACCTTCTGGTCTCCCAATGTGAATATTTTCCGCGATCCCAGGTGGGGACGGGGACATGAGACCTACGGGGAAGACCCCTATCTGACTGGGCGCATGGGCGTCGCATTTGTCAAGGGGATCCAGGGGGAGGATCCAAAGTATTTAAAAGCCGCCGCCTGTGCCAAGCACTACGCTGTACACAGCGGGCCAGAGGAGCTGCGCCACGTATTCGACGCAGAAGTATCAGCCAAAGACCTGTGGGAGACATATCTGCCAGCTTTTGAGGATTGTGTTGTGGAGGGAAACGTGGAAGCCGTTATGGGAGCGTACAACCGGACAAACGGACAGCCCTGCTGCGGAAGCCCTGTGCTGATTCAAGATATACTGCGGGATACATGGGGATTTCAGGGGCATTTTGTATCCGATTGCTGGGCGATCATGGATTTTCACCAGCATCACCATGTAACGGCCACTGCGCCGGAATCAGCGGCGCTTGCCTTAAACGCGGGGTGTGACGTTAACTGCGGCACCGTGTATCTGCATCTGCAGGTTGCCTACCAGGAAGGGCGGATCGATGAGGCGACGCTCGACAGGGCGTTGACAAGGCTGTTTATGACGCGGATGAAGCTCGGAATGTTCGATGCCCCTTCCCAAGTTCCGTATACCGCGATCCCGTATGAGAAGAATGACTGCGCGGAGCATCGGTCCCTCAACCTTGAGGCCGCGGAGAAATCCATGGTCCTCCTAAAGAACGACGGAGCGCTTCCTCTCGCCGCCGCATCCATAAAGACCATCGCCGTTATCGGACCTAACGCGGATAGCCGTGAGGCGCTGAAAGGAAATTATTATGGGGATGCATCCCAGTATACAACGATTCTGGAAGGAATTCAGCAGTATGTTGACCAGGAGAGCTGCCGGGTCCTCTATGCAAAGGGCTGCCATCTGTGGAAAGACCGGGAGTTTGGGGAATCCGAGTTTGATGGCGATGGGATAACGGAGGCTGTCATCGCCGCGGAGAAGGCGGATGCCATAGTCCTGTGCCTTGGACTGGACGCCAGCTTAGAGGGGGAGGAGATGCATGAGTCCAACGCCTACGGCAGCGGTGACAAGCCCGATCTTGAGCTCCCCGGATTACAACAGCGCCTTATGGAGTCCGTCTGGAGAGCGGCAAAGGGAAAGCCCATTGTCCTAGTGCTTCTCAACGGAAGCGCCCTCGCGGTGAATTGGGCGCAGGATCATATTCCCGCTATTGTGGAAGCCTGGTATCCGGGAGCCAGAGGCGGCGATGCCGTTGCCAGACTGCTGTTTGGAGAGTTTAGTCCGGCTGGCCGCCTCCCAGTTACATTTTACCGCACAGCGGAGGAACTGCCAGATTTTGCCGAGTATTCCATGGAAGGGCGGACATACCGCTATATGGCGCAGGACGCGCTGTACCCCTTTGGATATGGGCTGACGTATACCACATTCCGCTATGACGCCGTGCCGGATCAGCAGCTGGTCTACAGGAAAGACGAACCGGTGACGGTCTGTGTCGATGTCACCAATACCGGCGCCCTAGACTCGGATGAATGCGTGCAGCTGTATCTTTCCCATACCATTCAAAAGGCAAAGTTGTCGCCCAAGTGGAGCTTAAAAGGGTTTAAAAGGGTGCATATGGCCGCGGGGGAGACCAGACGGCTCATCTTCACGCTGACCGCCCATGAACTCCGCTCAGTGGAGGAGGATGGCAGCCGCACGGTGGAGAGCGGCGCGTATACGCTGTATCTCAGCGGCGGACAGCCGGACGCTAGGACGCGGGACTTGACAGGTATAGAACCGGTGCGCTATGAGATAGTGCTTCTGTAGTACACAACAGCAGACAACGGAGAGGCCAGGGAATCATTGCCGGGAAGGCGACGGTTCCCTGGCCTTTTTATTTTTAACGGTTGGAAATATACAATTTACATAGTTCAACCATTTTCTTTAAGAAAGATTTTCAGGCTCATCAAGATCTTTTATGACTATGAAAGCAACGCATTCGCCCTTGAATTTAAGCCAATAATATATTTTATCTTTCCAGTCCACGGTGTCGCATGATTTCCATGTGGACGATTTCGCTCTTGTGAGAATAGTATTTCTGCTTCTGGTCGTATTCAGAAAATAGCCGTTCCCCGCTCTGGTAGGCAGCGGAAGCAACGGCAGACTGACCTTTGCTGCGCTGGATGATTTTTACGTCATGGTGTGGGCATGGCAAGTGTGGTTCCTCCTTTCTTCCCCATGTCGGAGCAAAAAAGAGCAGGGAACCTGTTTTCAAGATTTCCTGCTCAGTGGTGCCGCTGATGGGCGGCGGATATTCAATTGTATCGTGTATCAATCATTTCCGTAAAATGTCCAAATTGCCTGTGCGATAAATTCCGCTGTCCCTTCTCCATGTTGTCTGTCTATCTTCGATTTTGTCGGCTCGGAGTTCTGGAACCACGCAAGCTGTTTCATCATCCCGGATTCTTCCTTTATCTGGGTAAGTTGTTTCATAACAAAACCATATTCGCCAATCAACTCCTTTACCTCGAAAGAATCCGGCGGACAATCTTTTTTTCTGGCGAGTTTTTCTATGACTGTCTCTATACGTTTTCCATAGCTCTCCATCACTTCCTTGCTCAACGGATGGCTGGAAGCTGCTTTGTATGCGTCTTTGCTGCCGTACCATTCGACCACCTTTGCATATTTCTTCTGCATATCTTCTGACAGTACCACATCTATATAGTGTTTCTTCCATTCCTCAACGCCGCCAAATTCTTCAACGCTAAGCTGCCGTATGTTTTCCGGCATACCCTCATACATCCGGCGGACCATTTCCTCAACCTCTGTTCGGTCAAAAATTGCAAAATCCATTTCATTATCTCCTTTCAAAATCCTGTCAATGCTGGCAATCAAACGCTCCACTCGTTCTTTCTTCGCCACCAGCATTTTTCGCTGCATTTGTAGAATCTGGTTTTTCTCAAGAGCCGGATTTTCTATGACTGCTTTGATTTCTTTCAGGGAAATATCAAACTCACGGAAAAACAAAATCTGTTGCAATGTTTCCAATGCCTTATCGTCATAAAGCCGATATCCCGCTTCGCTTTTGGCTGTCGGTTTCAAAAGACCGATTTCATCATAGTAGTGAAGCGTGCGCACGCTGATACCTGTTAAATCCGATATTTCCTTTACTGTCCTCATTGCCGTCAACCTCCTGTTCTTGATATACTCACTTTAATCTATTACGCACCGTGAGGGTCAATAGGTATTTCTAATTTTTCTTTAGTATATCATCTTTTTATCCACATCGGAAGAAGCAGCGTCTATAACATAGCAGGGCTTTTCTAACAATTCATCAATCTTATTTTCCATATAGCCTTCTTAAATCATATTCCAAAATGAATGACATACTTATTCTCATACATTGCCTGCTTTAATAATGCTGTCAATGGAGTAATCGCCGAAATTTTTTCAGTGATTGGAATCATTTTTTCAATCGAGGACGGAGAAATCAGAGTAACACCATAGTAGGCCAGACCTTTCTCCTGTTTATCTATCGTATGCCAGAAAAAAGAAATCTCAGACAGCGATTTTTGCAACAACAAAATCTCATCATCTGGTATAGAAATACAGTCATATTTTTCCGGCTCATACTCATCGTATCTCTGTCCCTTCACAGGTGGTGTCTGCATAATTCCAAATTCGTGTTTTATCATGTTATTCCGCTTCATCTCCATCCTGCACCAATTCAATTACATCCAAAATGCCGCAATTCAAGGTTTCGCAAATCTTCGTCAGCGCTTCCATGCTGATATGCTTTCCTTTTCCTATGTTGGCAATCATATTTGTGGTAAGACCGGCGGCAAGCCGCAAGTCCTCTTTCCGCATATTGCGCTCTATCAGTGTATGCCATAACGGTTTATAGCTTATGTGCATATTTCGTCCTGCCTTTCTCCCCATGCGGGGCTTGCTTCTATAGCACCTATCTTGTAAATCCACAAATATTTCTTGACTGCTTCGTCGGTTCCGTCTGGATTGTGCTTTTCCTTTCCTTATCTTGATTACATCTAATTAGCCATAAGCTGTTTTATACCAAGGCTTTTTGCCCTCACCTGCAAGGTTAAAGATATTTATCATTTTCTCATATGGTAGTTTAAACTGCTTGCCACTCCATTGACTGATTATTTGATCACGCCATAGTTCTTTTTGTTTGTCAAAGTATGTAAGCGTACCGTCACGGTCAAAAAATATCGCCTTATAACTCACTTGCTCATCTCCTCTCTTAATCTGAAATATTATATCATACATTTATGCCGTTTTCTATATGTTCTGCGGTCAAGCACGGAATATAGTAATCTCCCTTGCAATTCGTACCAAAGTCCGTTATTTTCATCTGTCCATTTTGAAATCCTCGAGTATAATATATTCGCACATATGTCACAGTTTCCCGATTGCCACACTTTGTTATATCTTGTTATGAGATTTTCCTGCCCTTGCTTTTGCCCTTATGAGCAATCAGAAAAATATGTATTACGAAGATACAGGGTGGACGGAGTACAAGATGTTTGAACTAAATCTATAAATTTCGGTTTATTGGGTGGTAGCTAGGAGAAAATCGATGCTTGAAGTGGCTCTAATTTGGCTCTAAAATAAAAAAACCACAAATACCGAGTGGTCAATTGGCGGCAGCAGAAAA
>CAUFVC010000201.1:0-4850 GCA_959029275.1 uncultured Eubacteriales bacterium
TGGAATCGTTTCATCGCCGCAAATGTCTCATCGAGATAGACGACCAGGCTAATTACAAGATCATCAAAATGAGTAAGTAAGCTCGAGAAGGCATGGACAGAATCCGCACTAAAATGATGGACAGAATTAAGTAAGAGACTACAATAAATAGTTGTCTCATACTCGTTATTTAAAAGCGACTGTAATTTTTCATTACTAATCAGCGGCTCAAAATAATACGTTAGAACATATCTTTTAAAAAAGGATTTGTCAACAATTTTAGAGCGATATTCCTCATATGTACAGCTATACTTAAAAAAACTAAACAATTCAGTCATGACACACGGCCTTTTTCCATTGAAAAAAAAGAAAGGGAACAAATCCTCATCTGGAAATATTTTATTTCTAGTAGCACAAAACTCATTGTATGCATCATAATATTCGTTAACGTCATTTGTATCAAGTTTGCGCAATTCTTCGACAGCATCTCGACAAAAGTATATAATGGTATAAAATATAGTATCGTAAATAATAGAAGATTGGAAATTATATTTCACAAAAGCACCTCCTTTTATTCCATAATCTTATTTTACTCTAATATTTTCTTAATGCAAGCTATTCTTACTTTTTGATATATTTATATCTATTTTAGTTCTTATTAATTTATTTGGCCATCGCTTGGAGTAAACAAAACCGCTATGCAACATCTGACTGGATCTGTCGCATAGCGGTTTGCCTAAACTCTAAATCCGTGATATGGCATATCGCATACCGAAAGCAGGTACGCGCGCATACAGCCGAGTCTTTCCCCAATCTTTCACTCTATCAGGGCAGCCGCCTCCTCGATATAGGCGTCTACAAACTCCTCCACAATGCTAAAGGGAGCGGGTCCCGCGTCTAAGACTGCTTTATGGAAATCCTTAAGGGAAAAGGACTCTCCCAGCTCATTCTCTGCATTTTCCCGAAGCTCCAAGATCTCCATACCGCCTACCGCATAGCTCAAATACGCCGACGGATTGCCGACGACATACTCGAAGGTATCGCGGACAGCCTCTTCATCTTCAATCCCAAATTGAGAGAGAAAATCTTGTAGCCCCTCCAGATCCCATCCGTAATAATGAATGCCGATGTCAATGAGGGCTGAAAGCTGAATATTGATATAGCTATTGCACTTTAAGACCTCAACCAATGCCTCGTTTTCAAAGCCGAAATACCCATAGGACAACCCTTCCACATAGTTGGCCCATCCCTCTGAATAGCCAAGAAAGCTTAACAAGTGGCGAAAGAGAGGGGGATTGGTGGAATTATAGTACACATTCTGATACAGATGCCCCGGGTAGCCCTCGTGGGCGATGGTGGGAAAGAGATCCATATGCGCATATTCTTCCGAAGGGTTGATATAAATCACATTCTCCGCCGCATTATCGATGGCCGGTATCAAATAAAAAGCTGGACTTGTGCTCCCCTGCAGCGACTCTGCTACTTCCTTAACTTCGTAGTGGACTTCCGGAATTGCAGGAAAATCCTCGACAATCCGCTCCTTCAATTCTTCCAACATCGTAACCGGATCGTCCGTATCGTAGGGCGGATCATCAAATAAGTCGTAGACGCTCTCATCCATCTGTAAATACTCGTACACCGTCTGATACTCTGCAAAAAGCCGCTGCTGCAAGGCATTGGCGATTTCCTTCACGCTTTTGGACGACCCGGTTCCGCTGGCGACTAAATACTCATAGTACGTCTGTCCCTCGTCAAAGTTACAGAGTCCCCCGCTGTTGACGCCGGTTCCTCTCAACTTCTCCATCTCTTCCATGAAAGTCTCATAGGTGGAGACAACCACAGCCACAGCCTCCGCGTTCTGTTCCTCATAGGCCGCTTTCTGTTCACTGGACAGTCCGTCGAAGGCGTCCAGGCGTTCCCTGAACGTTGCCAAAAGTACGTTGTCCTCCCCAGCGTTTACAAAATCCTGGCATCCCTGGATCACGTCATCGAGAGAAAAATCGGCCATGAAGAGTCCCTGCTCTGATTTCTCCTGCTCAAAGGCAATGATCTCCTGGAAATAGCGTCTTGTATCATGGAGCAGCGATATATAATCTTGAATATCCTCCTCCACGTAGAATTTGTACTCTGCTAGCAGGACGGGAAGTTGGGCCTGGATTCCCTGTTCCGGACTGCAAATCTCGGCATAGTAATCCATCCCCTCCGCCATCTGTTCCACCGTCAAATAGTCCTCCAATATGCGGTAGGACAATTTCTGCTCCTCTGTGAGCTGCGAATATTTAAATTTCTTTAGAATCTTTAGCGATTCCGATGCCGATTCCCCTCCATTCGCATCCGGCATGACGGAACCCAATGTCGGCTCAATCCTGTCGATGCCATACGACTCCGGGTCTTTTAGCGTGAAATGCAGCGTGATACTATCCGATACAACGGATTCCTCAAAAATCTCTGTCAAATACTGGTCGAACAGTTCCTCTTGACTTTTGAGCTGACAGGAGGACAGGATACAGAGCATCCAAACCATGAGCATCCCTGCCGCCAGCTGCCGCACATGTCTCATAAAAATCTCCCTTCCGGAGCGTTATAGCGATAGAGGCAACTTCTGCCAAGAGAGCTATTTGTGACGCTCCGACACAAATAGCCTTCACACGTTATCGTCCAAACTCAGACAACCGCAATTTCGAATTGTGATCCACAGCCCATGTGATATTCCATTCGTTTGTAAAAAGTAGCAAATGATTTCCCTTCAGGTCCTGAATGATTTTCGTATCGGATGTCAGCTGGAGAGACGACAGGTCGATCTCTTCATTTTCGATCCATCGGATATATTGGTACGGCAGTCCCTCCAAACGGATGTCAATATTGTATTCGTTGTTGAGGCGATACTCCAACACATCGAACTGTAGGACTCCCACCACCCCGACGATGACTTCTTCCATGCCCTTCCCCGGTTCCTGAAAGATCTGAATTGCGCCTTCCTGGGCGATCTGCGTCGTCCCTTTGATAAACTGCTTGCGCTTGAGGGTATCGACCTGTCTCAGCCTGGCAAAGTGCTCCGGCGCAAAGGTGGGGATTCCCTGAAACGCGAAGGGCTCCATCCCTGCTTCACAGATCGTGTCCCCGATGGAAAAAACGCCCGGATCGAAAACGCTGATAATGTCCCCGGCATAGGCCTCATCCACAATGGATCGGTCCTGCGCCATCAGCTGTTGCGGCTGTGACAGACGCATCCGTTTGTTCTCCTGCACATGGTAGACATCCATCCCCTTTTCAAATTTACCGGAGCAGATCCGCATAAACGCCACACGGTCGCGGTGCGCTTTATTCATGTTTGCCTGTATTTTAAACACAAAGGCCGTAAAATAGGGGCTAAAGGGGTCGATCGTTCCGCTGTCCGTCTCCCGGGGAAGAGGGGATGTGGTCATGCGGAGAAACTCCTTCAAAAAAGGCTCCACCCCAAAATTGGTCAGCGCCGATCCGAAAAAGACCGGCGACAGCTGCCCTGCCCGAACCAACTCCATGTCAAATTCGTGGCTGGCGCCATCCAGCAGCTCGATCTCCTCCACCAGCTTTTCGCGTTTATCGGCGCCGATCAAAGCGTCCAAGCCTGCATCCGCCAGGTCAACGCTGGTGGCCTCAACCTCTTTCTGGCCGCTGCCAGGCGTAAAAGAGATGATCTCCCTGCGAATGCGGTCATAAACGCCTTTAAATTCTTTCCCCGAACCGATAGGCCAATTGACGGGACATGTCTCGATGCCCAGCTCCGTCTCAATGTCAGCTAGCAGATCGAAGGAGTCCTTTGCCTCCCGGTCCATTTTGTTGATAAAGGTAAAGACGGGGATATGCCGCAGCATACAGACCTTGAACAGCTTTCTCGTCTGCGCCTCCACGCCTTTGGATGCGTCGATGACCATCACAGCAGAATCCGCCGCCATCAGCGTCCGATACGTATCCTCCGAGAAATCCTGGTGGCCCGGTGTATCCAAAATGTTGATGCAGTATCCGTCATATTGAAACTGCATAACCGACGAAGTTACGGAGATTCCCCTCTGCTTTTCAATCTCCATCCAGTCGGAAACCGCGTGTTTCGCCGTCTTCTTCCCTTTAACAGAGCCAGCCAGCGCGATGGCTCCGCCGTACAATAACAATTTTTCCGTCAGCGTCGTCTTCCCCGCATCGGGATGCGAGATAATCGCAAACGTCCGCCTCTTTTCAATTTCTTTTTGGTTGTTACCTGCCAAAATCGCTCCTCCAAACATTACACCCTGAGAATCTCCGCGACAGCGGGATGATTTCCTATAAACCCGATTATTATACCATTTTTTGCAAACCGTTGCAACCTTTATTTTCCCCGCACCCGCCCCGCAAATATACCGCTAGTTTTTTTCCCAACTCTGTGGTACAATATACACGAAAGCCATGAGCCGTGCGTGCGGAAATGGTGAAGCATAAAAATAGGCTTGCATATTTTTATGCTTCACCATGGACGCGCATAGGGCGAAGCCCGTGACCGCGCCTGCCTAGGCGCGGTTGCACGGCGGATCCACGGCGGCATTCTCAAACAAAATAAGACCCGACCGGGGAGGCATACACACAGCTATCTGTGCCGGAGCGTCACAGATAGCACGCCGCCCCGTAGCGAACGCTCCGGAATGGAGATTACTATGGCAATCAACAAAGCGATGCGCTTAGCGCTAAAGGCTCTGTCCTATTCGGACATCGATGTGCGAAAATCCCGGATGCTGGCCGGGATCAAGGCATTGGACCCGCTAAAAATTTTCTACCACACGCTGGATACCAAAGTCTATAACCAGGGGCACGAAGTTCCCCTCCGGGTCTATCTGCCGGAGACAGACTGTGAAATCGAAGAC
>CAUFVC010000202.1:0-4817 GCA_959029275.1 uncultured Eubacteriales bacterium
TCTCCGACTTCTTCCCCTAAGAACACGCCTCTTAGACACCCCATCTGGGCCCCCTCCTGCAGCTTGGATGTAAACAGCGGATCGAGGCTGCCATCCGCCGCATCATAAAAAGAAAACTTCCGTCCTGACATCTCCGCGCCATCTTTCCGGTGTATGTTATCGTTCCTGGTCATGCTTCTCCTTGGGCGGTTTCCCCCGCTTACCAACCATCTGGTTGATCCGCACTGTCTCCTGATCCACTTCCTGGGCGCAGTGTTCCCATGCCTTTTTCAGTCCCTCCACAGGCAATCCGTTCTGGCGGTAGCCGTCCTGGATGCCGCGGTAGTAGAACGCAGAGGGCATCGTGGGGGACATCCAACGTTCGTCGCCCGTCATCACATAGGCCATGACCGTGAATTGTCTGCCTTTATCGTCCCGCACTGTCACCTGCTCTTTTTCATACAGCCGGGGATAGCCCTCGTAGAAATCCAGAGACTGTTCACAGGCAGGAGTGATCCACCACAGCAGGCCGTGTACCTTGCTTCCTTCCCTGGGTGCGATGGTGGCCACGCCGTTTCCCCTGGTGTTTCCCCGGAACAGCAGCTCATAATTCTCCAGAATGACAGGGCCCACAGCTTTGGCGGCGGGGCAGCGATATTCCATCTGTTCCAGATTGATATTGCTTCCATAGGCAAAATACAGCTTTTCCGCCATCTCAGCCCTCCAAAATGGTCAGGGCCCCGATTTTGGAGAGCCGATCAAAAATGAAACGCGCCTGCTGCTCCACATCGCCCTCCGGCAGCGGGAACTCCAAGCCGGTTGTCCGGATCACATTGTTCTGTAGAAACCAGATGTAACTCTCTGTGTCTGGAAACTCTGTGGGATCAAAGGCGCGCCCACGCAGCTGGTCCATGATCTCTGCCGCGGTACCGGAAAGAATGTCATTTTCAATTTGGATTTTCATTCTGTCATCGCTCCATTTCACGATGTTGTCTCTTTCGTTTGTTGACTTCATAACTATCCTTGTCGTAACGCCAGGCACGGTCTCCGTCCAGGTTGGCCAGCAGATGATCACGCGTGTTTTTGAATTCCGGGCCGTTGAGTCCCAGGCGTACCAACCACACCCGGAAGGTAAACAGCTCATTGTCGCTGTGTGTTTTCTGCATGACCGCGCTGCGTTGGTTGATTGCTTGTGCAGACATGGCGAGGCATAAATTAACATACGCCGCTGCCTGCTCCGCATGGAGAGTAGAGTTGAAACAGCGGAATTCCACCGTACCACGATAAAAAACAGAGTGGAGGTTTAAGGCGTAATAGCGCGTCCAGTTGTAATGCTTACCGCTTTCGACATTCCCCTCATACCAAATGCTCTCCAGCTGCGTCAGATCCGTTGTCTCCTCAGCGGAGAGCTGGCGGGCCTTCTGCAGCATAGGTTCCCGTACTTTTTTGCAATATGCTGCAACACGGTCAGGATTCACATTCAGGGCTTTGAAGAGGATGTCCTCCTTGGAGAACATGATGCTCAGGAGATTCTTCAGACTCTGCCGGTTGTGGTTGGCGGCGTCCACATGGACATGGATGCCGCAGGAGTCGTTGACCTTGCCTCCGGCATGGCGCATCTGCCGCACACATTCCTGAAATTTAGGCAACTCCGCATAGGTCAATTTGGGGGAAACCATCTCCACCCAGTAGTGCCGGTCTCCAGTTCTCGCATAACCGTCCGATGTCTTTTGTTCCCCGCGGATACTGGAATCGCTCACCAGTTTCCACTCTTTGTTTTCTGTGTCCCGGATGATCCAGGTATCGTACGTGCCGCCTCTATGAAACGACAGGGTTCCAAAGTATCTCGCCAAGGCTGTGGCGGCCTGCTCCCTTGTAATGCCGGTGAACTCCACCTCCACGCCGAAGCACTGATCCTTCATATCGATCATGCCGCTTCCTCCCGGCACAACGCCTCATCCACAGCTTGCAGCCGGCAGCCAATGGCCTCGATCACATGGACCGTCACATTCGCGCGGGTCAGCCCGGCCCGGAAACCGCCGATCCACGCGAACATATCAAAATAGCGTATCAAGCTGCATCATCTCCCTCCTGCAACGCACGCAGAAAGCCGAGGATGCTCTCGTCCACCTCCCCGGCTTGCGGCCGCTCAATTTCTTTTGTTCTTTGTTCAATGTGGAACTTTCCCAGCTCTTCCCGAACTGCTTTGCGGACAACATCCAACAGCGCCTCCTGCTCCTGGGCCCGACATACCATTCTGCACACAGCATCCGTCCGTTGCCCTAGAGGAATGGCCCGCAGGACCTTCCACGCCTCCCGCTGCTGGGGCGACTGCATGGAAAGGGAGAGATTCAGTCTGCGCCGGTCACTGCTCATGGGCCGCACTCTCCGTCATCCGCTCCACGAGCCGCTCATACCCCTTGGCGTTCAGACATACGTCATCCAGGATCAAAGGCCGGCACGGGCCCTCCAAGGCCGAAGCATGGCGCTTCAGGAGCGCCGCCCCGCCTCCCAGGAAGATGGCAGGCATGGCGCGCACATCCAGGCCGCTCTCCATGATGGCCGAGAGCAGGTCTTGGACATACTGGCCCGCCTGGGTGTGGATGACAGCCCGGATGCGGTCATCCACGCTGACAGCGCCGCCCCGCAGGATACTCTCGATCTGCACGTCCGTCATGGACACGCCGAACATCTGACGCGCCTTCTCGCTGATCTCATCCAGGCAGCGGATCATGCCCAGCTCCAGGCTTCGGCAGGTAGCGGCGTTGGGGATGCGGTTGTCCAACCGCATCAAGTCCACTGTCCAGCCGCCAATGTCTGCCACGATGACGGAGGGCTCGTCCAGCAGCTCCGTCTGGGTCAGCACGGCGGCGTAGCCCTGGGGGAACAGCATCACATCCGCGAGGTGAACGGTGTAGTCCCTGCCCTCATAGCGGAAGCACACGGGCTTACCGCCCCGAAGCAGGTAGTCCCGGAACTTCTTCTTGTCCCGTCCGAAGCTGGTCAGGGGCAGGCCGGCAGCCAGCAGAACCTCCGCTGTCCGCTCCATGCCCCGATAGTCCAGCTCTTTGGCGATGGCCGCTAAGGTCAGGAGGTAATAGTCCTCCGTTCGGGTCTTATCCCGCTGGAGGGGCTGGCGGGCGCTGCCCACCACATAATACTTTCCGCCGTACTCCAAGACGTCTTTCTGGGTGTACGGCTCATGCTCATATTCCACCAGCCCGGTTGGGAAGGAAAAATGGGCGGTTTTCATGGCCGCATAGCCGTGATCCACCCCGATGATGATTAAGTCGCTCATCTTGCCTCACCGTCTTTCTTCCGCGATAGTTTCTTCTTTAAGTCATACTGTTTCCCCTGCTCCAGCATCGACCGCACATCCTCCGCCCCGATGTTCCAGCCAATATTTTCGGTGTTAAATCGCTCTGTCCCTCCATATTTGGCGCACAGCCGGGGATATGCGGCAGGCAGAGCCTGTCTCGGCCTGGGAAATCGGATATCTTCCCGATAAATGATGTCTGCCTCCAGAATGGCTTTCCACTTCTCTTTGGCAGCGGGATCTGCGTTTTCATTGACGTCCTCTCCTGTGAGTTGTCTATATGTGGCATCGCCCACATAGGAAAGAGACTCAAAGCAGCAGTTTCCATACGGTTCCACATCTGCCAGCGAGTCCGGATCTTTCAGTGCGGCCAGATAGACCTCCCTGCCTTGGGCGATAAGCCAGGCCCGGAAATCGATAAATCCATCGTCAGAACACCATTCCATCATGATGCTGGCTGCATCCCAGAGACCGTATTGGTCAGCCAGTTCCTCGTAGATATGCAGAATATCATGGAACGCCTGGGTCTGCTCCGGCCCCATGGACATCAGTCGATCCTGCAGCTCATAAGCCATGGCCTCCATATCCTGTCTGCACTTCTCTTTTGCCTCATGGATCAGGCCCCAAAAGGTCTCCTCGTTGATTTCCGTGATCGTAGGATCTATCGTGCATCACCTCGCTTGCAGTTGTCTTTTCCAGTTGCATGGTCCGTCTGTGCCCTGCCTGACGGCCGAGGTAGCTGTTCCCGGAACCCCATACGCTCTAGGACAGTCTCATAGAGCCGTTTTTCGAAGGCGATGTACTCCGGGGTAGATGTGTCTACTTTACCAAGAATGGCCTTTTCATAGGTCGTACCAGGCACGATCTCCCAGGAGACGGCCTCAAAATAGGCGGCGGTCAGGTACTTCAGCAGTTCATGGCCGTCCGCCTCCGCAAAGCGGCCGCAGGCGTCCTCGTAGGGATATTCCTCCCACAGCCGCTTGATCCCCACGATCTCCTGGGCGGCAAAGTAAAGCCGGAAACCGTCCGGATCGTACTGTGAGGCGACGCGCTCATACAGCTCTTTCAGCTCTTCCGCCTTGTCCAGTCCCTTCATCCCGCTTTTCTCCTCTTTCCCTGCATGAGTACGCTTTTCAGGCGATCCAATACGCGGATGCGCACCCGTACCTTGCCCGCCGTGGCGTCCAGGCCCCGCATCTGGTTCTGGATACGGCGCTGGACGCTCTGGAGCTGCCGCTGATCCCGGCAGCACTCCAACACAAAATACCGCCCCTTGCCGTTGGACATGACCTCACGCCTGCCATCGTCATCTCGCAGGCTGGCCATGAGACGCTGCCCCAGCTGCCGGCGGTAGCGGTCCTGCAGGATGCCCATATCCTCCGACACATGGTGCCGTTTCAGAATGGCCACGATCTCATCGCTGCCGATCTCCATATTGGCACCCAGCGCCTCCAGAATCTCCGCCCTGGCGTCAGGCGGGAGCCCTGGCCTGACCTGGTTCTGCTTCTTCATCGCTCCCGCC
>CAUFVC010000203.1:0-4802 GCA_959029275.1 uncultured Eubacteriales bacterium
CTGCAAGCTGGTGAGTCTCCCGGTCAGCCAACTGTATCAGGCGGAGGAAACGCTTCGCAGGCTGGAGGCCGAAGTTGAGAAGAGCAGCGCCTATCAACCCATCATGGTCCGTCTCTATATACTTGAACTGCTGACGCTGCTCTGCCGCCTAAAATGTGAGCATATTCCGCATGAGAGCGCATCCGGCAAAATGATCCGCACGGTCTCTGAATATATCAGCGCCAATTATGCCAATGACCTATCGCTGAAATCGCTGAGCATACGCTTTGCACTCAGCGAGGGATGCCTTTCCAGGAAATTCAAATCGGTAACAGGTATGGGCATCAAGGAATATATCACCCATGTGCGCATCCACAACGCGGCTCGGCTGTTGACGGAAGTAAGCCGCTGCTCCGTCACAGAAGTCGCCGCGCAGTGCGGATTTAACGATAGCAACTATTTCGCCTCCGTCTTTAAAAAAATAAAGGGGGTTACCCCTTATAAATTTTATAAAATGAATGCGACAACATAGGCTTCACTCCGCCTGTTGACAGACAGGGCAGTAATAGATGCTTCCGCCGAGATAGGCTTCTTTCTTGATGATCGCATTGCAGCGAGGGCACGATGTTCCGGCGGTCTTGCGGCTGAGGACCGTGGGATACCCTCCCGGCGCGTCCAGCAGATCCTTTTCCGTATCGCGTCCCCCTAGTTCCGTCATCTCCCGCAGCACAGTCTTGATGGCCTGATACATCCGCTCCTTGTCGCCATCTGTCAGTGTCGATAGCTTTTTCTTCGGATGAATTCCGCAATAAAACAAAATATCTTGGAGGACTCCGTTCCCCAGCCCTGGAATCCGCTGTTCTGTCGCCAGCAGCGCTTTCGCTGACAGCTTCCCCGGCTGGCTGGCGCACAGCTCGTCAAAGTACGCTTCGGAGAATGCATCGCTGAGCGGCGACGGCTTGTCCACCGCCACCTGGTAATAGCCGTTCTCCCACGTGCCCTCCGGGAATGCCATGATTCCTCCATACATTTGGACCGAGGCCACAAGCGCTGACCCGTCGTCCAACTCTGCTAAGAATTGATGCTTGGCCGGCCTCTTTACACCGGCCGGAATCAGGCGGAGGTTGACGCCGTCGGAAAAAACTAATTCTGCATCCTGCGCCCGAATCCGCACAAAACCCCCTGCGGAAAAAGCGAATTCAATGACGCGGTCCGTCAATATTAGGGGGTACTGTACAGGATCTCCGGCGTACCATGCGAATCCGTGGGGGGTATGGTTGGCCTCAACTTTCGTCATGGTTCTGCCCTTTAGAAACTCATTGCTCTGACTGGCTAATGTCTGTGCCTCTGGAATTTCGATCACACTGACTCCTCCTCCATTTTTTAGATTTGAATATGTGCCGGTGCATAGAATTCGCGGCTTGGCTCTGGTCTTTGCGGATATTATACCATATACAATAGAAAAATTGAATACAATATTGAAGCGCGCATCACCTTTTTATGGCGAATGCGCGCTGCGTATACTGTGGATTTATATGAACCGTGCAATCTCTTCCTTTGAGGATTTTCGGCGGAGCCAGATTTTGCGGATGAGATCCACTGGAATAATGGAAATTGCCAGCAAAATGACAAACCCCAATTCTTTTGCTGTCAATCCGTACGCCCGGAATACGGGACCGCCCAGATATATCAGCCCTACCTGCACGGCAAACGTCATCCCCATAATTCCTAAAAAGGTTTTGTTCTTCCAAATATTGGCCAGCAGATTGATCCGCGGCGTCCTAGCATTTAGGGCATTGAAGATAAAAGAAAACATGAAGAATCCAAAAAAACCGGTAAGAAGATATCGCTGGTCCGGCGCGCTGCGGAACATATTTTGTATTATGGGCAGCTTATAGAATGCAATGCTTAGGAGCATTGTGTAGCCCCCGGCTAATCCAATTTGCGACGCCATATAGCGGTTAATGATCTTATCCTCTCTCCGCTTCGGCTTTTCCTCCATATATTCAGCCAAAGGCGGCTCACCGGCAAAGGCAAGGCTCGACAGAGTGTCCATGACCATATTGACCCACAGCATCTGGATAACGGTTATGGGCGTATCGATGCCGATAAAATGTCCTACAATGGAGATCCCCACCGCACATACGTTGCTGGAGAGCTGGTAGATGATAAATTTTCGAATGCTCTTAAAAATAGTTCTGCCATACAGAATCGCCTTTCCAATGGATAGAAAATTGTTATCCAGAATAATGATGTCTCCGGCCTCTTTTGCCACCTCAGAGCCACTGCCCATGGCAAATCCAACGTCAGCTTTCTTTAAGGCCGGAGCGTCGTTTACCCCGTCGCCTGTCATGCCTGTCACGAGCCCCATCTCTCCGGCCAACCGCACCAACCGACTTTTATCCCCGGGAAGCGCCCTGGCTACGACGCGAAGGGAGGGCATAATCTTCTTTACCTGTTCATCGCTTAACCGATTGAGTTCATCCGAGGTCATGACCGCACACTCCGGGTCCTGCCTGCCAACGAGACCAATTTCCCTGGCAATGGCCGTCGCCGTATCTTTTCCGTCCCCGGTCACCATCACGACCTGAACGCCTGCCCCAGTCACCTGCCGAATGCTATCTCTCGCCGACTTTCGCGCTTTATCTCGAATCCCCACTATCCCGATAAGCGTCAATTCCGGAAAGGAAGCGTTCTCCCTCACCTCCCCGTCGGATACGGCCAGCGCCAGGAGGCGAATTCCCCGCGACGACATGTCCTTCATCTTCCGCCGCAGGGAGAGTTCGGCGGTGAATTCCCTCTTTTTGCCCGACATGTCATAATAGTAGCGGCAGCGGGATAAGATCTTCTCCGGCGCTCCCTTCAACAGCGTCACATTCCAATCCCCAGCAATTCTGGCCGCCGCATACTTGTTTTCGCTCTTAAAGGGAATGGTGGATACGACGGAAATGGACATGTCCCGGCGGCTCCCCCCTGCCGCTGCAAATTCTAGCAGCGCTCTGTCTGTGGAATTGCCGCCCATGACCGTCGGCCTGCCATTTTCATATCCCAATTGGGAGCTATTATTATACACGGAGGAAATATAAAATAAGTCCCACAAATTCGAATAGGCCAGCAGATCCCGCGGCGTGTCCAACTCTGTCCCGTCTCCATTTACATAGCTGGCAATGCTTAATTTTCCTTCTGTCAGCGTTCCGGTTTTATCTGTAAATAAAATATTTAGACTTCCCGCCGTCTCAATGCCCACGAGTTTTCGCACCAGCACATTGTCTTTGACCATTTTCTTCATATTAGAAGACAGTACCACTGTGATCATCAGCGGCAGCCCTTCCGGCACGGCGACGACGATAACCGTAACCGCCAAGGCGATGGCTTTTAACAGGTCTCCTAGGAGCCGGTATGGATCTGACACATGGGCCAGCATAGCCGCCCCGACAAAATGGTTATCCAGGCCGATGGATTCGAACAGCGACGCACAGAAAACTAAGGCGGCGCCCATATATCCGAATTTGCTGATGGTCTTCGCCAAATCTGCCAAGCGTTGCTTTAGAGGGCTTTCCTGCTCATCGATCTGCAATTCTTTTGCAAGATCCCCGTAAAACGTTGCGTCGCCTACGTACTGGACCCACAGGACCCCTTCCCCCTCGCACACGACGCTTCCGCTAAACAGGGTGTGCGGGTCCAACAGATTGCGCCTTCGATCTGTGGGCTTTTGGCCATATGGAGCGGCGGTCTTGTGCGCCTCCTTCGTCTCCCCATTGAGCGCCGATTGATCAACCTCCAGGCTTCCCTGAATCAAAATCCCATCCGCCGGTATGCGGTCTCCGGCCTGGAGCTTAACATAATCCCCGACAACAACATCCGTAACCGGCAACTCCTCTAACACGTTCCCTCTCCAGATTTTACACTTAGTCCTGGAGGCGTCCGCCATAAGCTTGTCAAAGGCCACCTGGCTTCCGTGCTCCGACATGGTGGATACCAGCGTCGCAACCAAAATTGAAATGGCGATCCCTACGGATTCATACCAATCAAAATTTCGGATAAAAAATATGACATTCAGCGCTAGGACCACAAGTAATATTTTGATCGTTGGATCTCCAAAGCTTTCGAGATACCGCCGTCCAAAACTCTTCGCTTTCTTTCTTGTAATCTCGTTGGATCCATATTGCCGCCTGGACTCTTCCACCTGCCCCCAGTCCAACCCCAGCTGGTCTTGTCTTTTTGGTTCATTGCCGGACATCGTCTCCCACCTCACATACAATCTTTGCTCCCCTTTCCCTTTCTCGGGACAGGCAAGCCACTATTGCATATATATGAGGACATGTCCAGGCTTAGAACCTAATTAGAAAATCCTGGGGGCTAGGCAACTGCATCCGGCTGCGGCGGGCTTTCCCGGTAGAATAAAAATTTTGTCAAATGTGTATTGACATCCCCGAACCCCTATGTTATAATAATCTTCGCGTTAAGGACATGGCCCGTTGGTCAAGCGGTCAAGACACCGCCCTCTCACGGCGGTAACGAGAGTTCGATTCTCTCACGGGTCATTGTACGGGCCTTTAGCTCAGTTGGTTAGAGCATCCGGCTCATAACCGGACGGTCCCGGGTTCGAGTCCCTGAAGGCCCATTTTTCTTTCGATTCGCCTTTCGGGGATCGTTGAAAAATCTGGCGGAGTAGCTCAGTTGGCGAGAGCACGCGGTTCATACCCGCGGTGTCGGCAGTTCAAATCTGTCCTCCGCTACTTAACCAGCAATATTGACTGGTTTTATCTGCGCGAATGGCTCAGAGGTAGAGCATCGCCTTGCCAAGGCGAGGGCCGCGGGTT
>CAUFVC010000204.1:0-4790 GCA_959029275.1 uncultured Eubacteriales bacterium
TAAACTTCATCCTTGATTCTCTAAAATAAACATTTATTATAAGGTAATTTAAACTCAATGCGGAATCATTCCTTCATATTTGCCATTGATCGGGCAATAAATCCGTATCATGTATGGCAAATATAGGATATAATCTTAACGAGGTGATCATAATGGAAGGACAGATAATCCGCGAGCGAATTACAGAATTAAGGATTTCAAAAGGTGTCTCAGAATATCAAATGAGTCTGGACCTGGGACAGAATCGTACATATATCCAAGGAATTTCATCTGGGAAAGCGCTTCCATCCATGGATTCATTTCTAAAAATCTGTGATTATTTTGGAATTACGCCATCAGAGTTTTTCGAAATAGATACTAAGAATCCGCAACTTCTTCATCAAATTGTAGACGATTTAAAGAATTTATCCAGCGACGATCTTTCTCATATTCAATATATTGTCAAACGCATGAAACAAAAATTATAAGCATACCAGGACTTAGGAGGAAATCGATGACAGAACCATCAGAAATCGGGATGCGGGTGAAGCAACTCCGATTAAAAAAACATATGACCCAAAAAACCTTGGCGGAACGATCCGGCGTTTCTTGGTCCTTCATCTCAAGGCTTGAGAACGGACAGAGCCACGCGAGCGTTTCCACCTTGGCAAAAATCGCAGATGCTGTGGGGGAAGACCTGGGCCTACTGCTCAGCCCATCCTCCGGGGTGCAGGTTGACTATCGGCTTCAGAGCGCGCTGCTCAAAATTCAGTCGTTCCCGCCAGAGTACCAAACCTTTATGATTCAAACCATCGACCAAATGGATTCCCTATTGCGCGAACAACACGGCGATCAACCGTAATATTTCTAGAGGGTGTCCCAAAACTATGACCGATTAGAGGCATAGGGAGGGACGCCCTCTTCCCTTTTTCCTGGGTTATAACGCCTCCACCCGAAGACCATCCATAATATTTTCTTTTTTTATTTTTGCCATGGAATACATCATGGTGATGAATACGATGAGCAGAACGCCTGCGATACAGAAGCCCACATGGGCCCACGGGATCAACACGCCGATGCCCGTTATGCCGGAAGCGATGGACATCGCCATCAGGACACTGAGCAACAGCGCCGCCGGCAATCCGTACAACAGCGCTTTGAGACCGTAGAAGAGACTCTCAAAATAGATCATGCGGTTAAAGCTTTTGGGCGTCATGCCCACAGAGCGAAGCATCGCAAATTCACGCCGCCGCAAATTCATATTGGTGGAGATTGTATTGAATATATTGGCCACAGAGATCAGCGTGATCAGGGCAATAAATCCATAGGAAAAGACAGAGATCATGACCAATAGATTTCGATTGCTTTGGCTCAACTCATAGCGGTTATGCAATTCGCCCGCCTTCCCCGCCGGGAAATACTCCCCGATCAAGTCTTGGACTGACGACATGACACTGGCCGGATTTGCCTCCACCGTATTGATGCACAGGCGGGAACTGGCTGACGCCTCTGACGCAAACTGTCTCTGTATATACCCGTCAAATACAGTGTCGGAGACCACAAGGGAGATCCTCTGGGTGGAGACGCCCGTTGGCGCTGCCCCCTCTGTTTTGGCTCCGATTGTGATCGATGCCATAGAGGATGCCGGCATTTCTTCGCCGCCGTCCTCCTGTAGGGCGATTGGAGACATCGGCAGGGACGCAAGAAAATCATACAGTCCCGGCGTTTCGTCCTCGGGAAATAGAAGCTGTTCATTTAACATGATTGCTTTTGGCTGCTGCAAATCTCGATACTCCAGGGGATCCAGGCCAAGCTCCCTGGCAAATCGCTCAAACTCTGCGTCGCCAACGGAGACGACGGGGATGCTGATCACAAGAAAATCGGGATCGTCCCCTTCCCAGTAATTGGAGTTTTGAAGATATTTCGCTGAGACGGATGTCTTCGGAATATGGGCAGACAGATACATGTTTCGGACAATCGACCAGCGGTCAATCCCCTGGATCTCTCCCAATTTTTCCGCCATATCCCGAGCCTGCTCCTCCTCCTTTTGGCTGGATAGGCCCAGGCTCAAGTTGTAGTTATCGACGGAGTATACAACCTGGGTGGAAGATTTCATATAGTCTGTGAAGGTGGAGATGCCAATAAAGAGTACAATGCTGATAAACAAGGAAAAAATCGTAGTTCGGTATTTTTTTCGGCTCCGTTTTAAGTTTTTAAGCGCTAGCACGCCTTCCATTCCGAAGAGCCGTCTAGCCAATCGGGACGTCCGGACCTGTTTTCCTTTTATCGAGACATCCTTAACCTGCCGGATCGCTTCAATGGCTGACATTCGAGCCGCCCGGCGCGCCGGTATCACAGCGGAGATCAGAACTGTCGCAATGCCCAGCGCCGCCGCGAGAACGACCGCCCGTGCCGACACGTGTAAATGGATGGCATCTACGTATTCCAACAATGATGACATGAAGGGCGCTAAAAGATGGAGTGTGACGGCAATCCCCGCGATCCCGGCTAAAATTCCGAGAGGAACCCCGATTCCGCTGATCACAAGGCCTTCAAAGAGGACTGTCCGCAACACCTGTTTTTGCGTCGCGCCCACACTCTTTAACATGCCAAATTGCTTCGAGCGCTCGCTGACGGAGATGGCAAACGCATTGTAGATCAAAGAGACGGATCCGACGATGATCAACACGAATAAAATTGTGGCCATTCCATACAGCACAGAGTAAAATCCGTCGCTAGAATCCAATCCCATATAGCGGAGCACGTCGTCATTGGTCGTCAGCTTAAGAAAACCGAGATCCTGTTTTAACTCATTGCAGGTGGAAAACAGGGTTCTCGTTGGGTTTTTAAAAATCAGCCCTACATTCATCATGTCATGCTCCTGCACCGTTCCCATATCCAGATAACTGACAGCGGTGTAACCCGGCGCCGTGATGTTCTCAGACCCGGGGCGTGCCATTATGCCAACGATGGTATACGTCCGCTCCTGCTCCCGGGTCCAAACTTCCGGGTAATCCTTGTAGAATCCATCCTCATTCGTCAGGCGCTCCCCGCTCCGCTCTCTCTGCCCCAGCTGTAAGGTGACTGTGTCTCCCACCTCCCATTCAACGCCTCCGTTGCTGATAAGGTGGTTTGAAATCAGCAGTTCTTGATCATTCTCTGGCAGCCGTCCCTCCAGGATGCGGAAGGGATACTGCGCCAACGCCTGGGGAGTACACTCTTCCACATACAGATACGGTTTATATTCATTTTGACCGCCTTCGAGAGGTGAGAACCCAACGGATCTCTTATAGAGCACTTCCCTCAGGTCAGAGCGCTCCTCCAGGCTCTTGGCCCGCCCATACTCCCCCTCCTTCAGCTCCGCCTCCCAATATCCGTACCGCTGCTGGGATTCTGTCAGCATTGTGTTGACAAAGCTTTCGCAGAGGGTGGCCACTGCCGTAATCATGGCGGCGGACAAAATCACGCCGATAATGGTGACAATTGTTCGCTTCTTATTGCGGCGAAGGTTATAGAGGGTGATTTTGCTCATGACATTCATCGTTTCGTCACCTCATCCCGGATGATATGGCCATCCTCCACAATGATCATGCGCTCCGCCTGCAATGCCATACTCTCATCATGCGTGATCATAATCAGCGTCTGGTTAAACCGTTTGTTAGAGTATTTCAATAATTCTAAAATCTCTTCTCCATTCTTCCGATCCAGATTTCCCGTGGGTTCATCCGCCAAAATTAAGGCCGGATTGTTGATCAGAGCTCTTCCGATGGAGGCCCTCTGCTGTTGTCCGCCGGACAGCTGGTTGGGGAGATGTTCCTTCCGCTCTTTTAAATTCAGAGTACTCAGAATCTCGTCCAGATGAGCCTTATCAACGGTCCGGCCATCCAGCAATAGGGGCAGGGTAATATTCTCTTCCACGTCCAAAACAGGGATCAGATTATAAAACTGATAGATTAGCCCAATCTGGCGCCGTCTGAAGATAGCCAGCTTCGTCTCATTTAGGGAATAAATATCCGTATTGTCGATCCAGACCCGGCCGCTTGTAGGCCGATCGACACCTCCCAGAATGTGAAGTAAGGTCGATTTTCCTGACCCAGAAGGCCCAACAATTGCGATGAACTCCCCCTTTTCCACTGAAAATGAGACATCGTCCAGCGCCTTAACCTGCGTATCTCCCTTTCCATATATCTTTGACAAATGTTCAACCCGTAATATCTCCATAGGATCTCCCTTCCGTATCTTTGATGCTTTCAGTATACAGGCGCTGCGTGACATAGACGTGACTTGGAATGTGACAGTTCTGTCACTTTAGCAGTAGAAGCGGATTGTAAACTGAGTGCCGCTCCCCTCTTGACTCACAACTGTAATATCCCCTTTCTGTTGGCGGATGATGCTACACGCCATGGCAAGCCCGATTCCCACGCTATTTTCATCCGCATTTTTACCTTTATAAAAGCGCTTAAAAATATGGGGAAGATCGTCTTTCCCGATGCCCTCCCCTGTATCTTCAATCTGAATCTGGGTATAGAGATTCGTCTGCACGGCTCTGATTTTTAAGCCGCCTACTTTCGTGTGTTCAATACAATTTTTTATGATATTGGTGAAGGCCTCGATGGTCCAATGAGCATCTGCCATGATCTGCGCGTCGTCCTGTCCCAAAATTTCTAGAGATAACCCCTTGTCCTCCATCATGACGAGCAAGGGCGCAACCGCCTTATGGATCAGTGAAAAGGCCGTCAGCGGTTCCCGTTTTAGGGTGACGGCCCCCGCGTCCAACTTGGCTAACTTTAAAAGAGAGGATACCAACCATT
>CAUFVC010000205.1:0-4785 GCA_959029275.1 uncultured Eubacteriales bacterium
GTTTGGCGTTGGGTGGACGATCATAGCCGCCAGCATAGGAGGCGGGTTCATGGCTATATTTGGAGTTCTGTTTATCCTCGTGGCAATCATACAGGCTGTTTATAATTTTAAAAATGCCACAAGCGAAAACCGGTACTCAGAATACGACATCACCGATAACATGGAGGAAAGCGATCCGCTCAACGATCGATTTGGGCGGCAATTTAGGCCAGAATCAGGGATGCACAAAAGCGGTGAGACAGAAAGTCATTTCTGCCCATATTGCGGCTCGGCGGTGGATTCCACATTTACGTTCTGCAATCGTTGTGGGAAGAAACTTCCTTAAGCAGGTAGGTGAGCCATATGAGAGAAGAACATTGGGTTTCCATAGCCCTGACAAGCCATGAACAGTATCTAGACCTGCTGAAAAAGGTAAAGAGCAAGACAGCATACATTGTCATCGTGCAAGTGAATGGTGAGGATGACGAAGACCAAATTATTGCCGAGGCCAACACTTGCATGGAATTAATAGAAAAGAAAACGGTCAACAAATGGCTTGGCACGAAAACGCGCGGGAGTCGGGCCGTTCAATTTCGCTATCGCAAAGAGGATCGCTTTTTTCGGTTTCTAAGCACCTATCCCTCCTTTTTCTTCAACCGCAAGGATCGATGGGGATGCGACGAGGTGGAATACACGGATTTCGGCATCGACGATATTGCATTCCTGGATGCCGATCAGAGCCCGCTCTTTTTTACCACCACCCATGAGGGGTACGCTACGATTGCCGCCTCAGTGTTATGAAACACCGCGCTTTGGCCAAAGAGAGAGATACAAATCTATGTAAAAATCTGTATATTTAATTGTCGAAATAACGCGAAAAAAATAGAACAATAGAACATTTCGGAAAAAAAAACCGGATTTTCTATAATTTACTTCTGTACAGATATGAAAAAGAGTAGTATAATGTGACATAGAAAAGGACATAACTGCATATAGTTTCGTATAAGCCTTTGTGAATGCCCCCTTTTAAACATACATAGAGGCACAAGAGGAGTATAGACGTGCCTCAAATTAAATTCCAAAGGGGTATGGAAGATGAGACATTATAAAGCGATCCTGATTGAGAAGCAGGAAGTGGATACGGTGATCTGCAATTGCTGCGGCAAACAGATTATCCACGGCAAGGATAAAAAAATGGGGGAGTATTTATCCGTTGTGAAGCATTGGGGATATCATTCCCCCTTCGACGGAGAGAAGCACAGCCTTGATGTCTGTCCTGAGTGTTATCATCGCTGGATTCAGACATTTCAATTTCCACCTACCGAACCTGCCCATGCGAAAGAGAAAGAAGAAGTGAAAGGATTATAGCAATATGTTTGATGTATGCCTGCTAGGAACAGGCGGTATGATGCCGTTGCCAAACCGGTGGCTTACCGCCTGCTTTATGCGTTATGCGGGCACCTCGCTGTTGATAGACTGCGGGGAGGGCACGCAGATCACCATGCGGCTTCAGGGGTGGAGCTTCAAGGCGATCGACTATATTTTGTTTACCCATTATCACGGCGACCATATCAGTGGACTGCCAGGACTTTTGCTGACGATTGGGAATTCTGGGCGGACAGAACCGGTCACGCTCATAGGCCCTCGCAACCTGCGGAGAGTTGTGGAAGGCCTTCTTTTGATTGCGCCGGATTTGCCGTTTCCGATACAATATATGGAGCTAAGCGGCGACTATCCGGCTTTGGAGCTGAAAGATCTGGTTGTGACGCCGTTTCGGGCGGACCACGGAATGCCCTGTTTTGGCTATAGCGTGGAAGTTCGCCGAAAACCTAAGTTTTTGCCTGAAAAGGCAAAGGCGCTAGGAATCCCGTTACCTTTTTGGAAGGAACTGCAAAAGGGCAATACAGTGGAGTACGAGGGCGCTATCTACGAGCCGTCCATGGTTTTGGGCGAGGCCAGGCGGGGACTGAAAGTGTGCTACTGTACGGACTCAAGGCCGCGGGACTCGATTGTAAACGGTGTGGAGAACGCTGACTTATTTATCTGTGAAGGAATGTATGGCGAAGAGGAAAAACAGACAAAAGCGAAAGAATACCGGCATATGACCTTTCAGGAGGCGGCCACCATGGCCAAGAGGGCTAATGTGAAGGAGCTTTGGCTGACGCACTTCAGCCCTTCCCTGATCACACCCTATCAATACTTGGATGAGGCAAGGCGAATCTTTCCCAACACAAAAGTTGGAAAAGACCGGATGACAAAGGTCTTACGGTTTGCCGATGAGGAGAGCGCGGGGGTGACAGAGTGAAGGAGACGACTATTTTAGCCATTGAGTCCTCCTGCGACGAGACTGCGGCGGCAGTTGTGCAGGGAGGCCGAACCGTTCTTTCGAATTGCATTTCGTCCCAAATCGCGCTTCATCAAATATACGGCGGCGTGGTGCCGGAGATTGCATCGCGCAAGCATCTCGAGGCGATCGATGCGGTTGTCCGCGAAGCGATGAAGACCGCGGAGACCGGGTGGGACGACATAGACGCCATCGCCGTCACCTATGGCCCGGGTCTGGTGGGCGCGCTTTTAGTGGGAGTGGCCCACGCCAAAGCGTTGGCCTATGCGCTAAATAAACCTTTGCTTGGCGTGCATCACATTGAAGGCCATATTGCAGCTAACTACATCACCGATCCCCAGTGGGAGCCTCCCTACCTCTGCTTAGTCGTATCGGGAGGTCACACACATCTCGTGCTGGTGGAAGAGTATACCCGATATACAATCCTCGGCAAAACCCGGGACGATGCAGCGGGAGAAGCGTTCGACAAGGTGGCCCGGGCCATTGGTCTGGGGTATCCAGGTGGCCCCAAGATCGACGCCGTGGCCAAAACGGGGAATCCGGAAGCAGTTCATTTTCCAAGGCCCTGTCTGGATGAGGATGGCTTTTCCTTTAGCTTTAGCGGCTTAAAATCAGCCGTTTTAAATTACTTGAATCAAATGGAAATGAAAGGGGAACCCTATAATCAAGCGGATATTGCGGCCAGCTTTCAGGCCGCCGTCGTGGAGGTTTTGACAAAGAAGACTTTAGCCGCGGCCACTGAATATAAAATTTCAAAAATCGCCATGGCCGGCGGTGTCTCTGCGAACAGCGCTCTGCGCGCCTCCATGGAAGCCGCCTGCCTGGCGGAGAAGAGACAGCTGTGCGTGCCGGATTTGATTTTGTGTACCGATAACGCGGCGATGATTGGATGTGCCGCATACTACCAATTTCGGGAGGGCAGACGGTCGGATCTGTCCTTGAATGCGGTTCCCAACTTGCCACTGCAATAATTTTTGTTTGTAAAACATGGTATGTATAAAAGCGCTTCCACTATGGCAATACTATCCTTGGAGGTGGAAGCTATGAGTAATTCGAGCAAGAACCAAAGTTTTGACAAGCAGCGAAAAATTTATTTGTCGGTGTTAGTCGTAATTTTGGTGGTGGCTCTTGGGGTTACGGTCTTTTCAGTGACGAGACATAACTATCTGGCAGACCGATCCGACGAGCCGAACTCAAGTCAGCCGCAACAACAGTATGCGGAAAATTCTTCTGACGCGGCGGACCATAACAATTCAGTGCTGGATCCGGATGCGAAGGATGTTCAACAGAATATGGAGGAATCCAACGAACAAATTGACAAAGAGTATTCAGGATCACAGTCCGGGGATACGGCGGAGGGGAGCGGAGAGAATTCCCTTTCCGAAGAACAGCTGCATTCGGATTTAGACGCGCCGCCCGTGGATACGGCGGAAGGAGATCCTCCCGTTTCGGAGCCCCAAATCGCAGACTTCGATCCGGAGGCGGACCGTATGCTTTGGCCAGTCAGTGGGAATGTCCTGATGGATTATAGTCCGGATAATCTGATTTATGACGCTACGCTGGATCAGTATCGGACCAATGACTCCATCAGTATCGCTGGCGTTGAAAGCGAAGATGTTTTTGCCGCAGCCGACGGAATCGTTGTTGAAATTGGATATCTGGATGAGATTGGAAACTATGTGGTTTTGGATCATGGAAATGGGTTCGAGACTACATACGGCCAATTGGATGAAAATGTTCCTGTGACGAAGGATCAGAAGATCGTGAAGGGACAGAAAATTGGCAGTATCGGGTCTCCAAGCTGGTATAGCGTTGCGTTAGGTACTCATGTGGATTTTCAGGTTACGGTCAATGGAGAGCCAGTGAATCCTATGGATTACTTGGAAAATACGTTAGAGGATTAGAATACAAGAGCTGTGGCTTAGCAGGGGACAAATGCTAATACACAGCTCTTTTTATTAGGAGTTGATATGCCCATAGGATTCGCCGTTGACTGCGTCGACGCCCATTGCGCTGAACATTTCCGATACGGTCAGAAACTGATAGCCCTGATCGCACAGCTTGGGGATGAGGATTTCATAGGCCTCATAGGTGCGGTCATATAAATCGTGGGATAACACGATTCCGCCGTCGGATACATTGTCCAACACATTTTGAGAGATGGATTCCTTTGTCGCCGTCTTGTGCCAGTCTACAGGATCCACATTCCAGAGAATAAATGGCATGGGAATGGTGTCTTTCATGATCTGATTCTTAGAGCCATAGGGAGGGCGCAGGTATTTCGGTTTGACGCCGGTTGCATTGTATACAATATCGTTGGTTCCGTTAATCTGACTCATGAAGTCGTCCACCGATAGCTTCGTCAATTGAGGGTGATCATAGCTGTGATTTCCGATCTCGTGGCCTTCGTCGATCATGCGCTTCAATAGATCGGGGTATCGCGCCGCGTTCTTCCCCACCAC
>CAUFVC010000206.1:0-4771 GCA_959029275.1 uncultured Eubacteriales bacterium
AAGCATTTCAGACGGAGCTGGTGGAGTACACAGGGCCGGTGGAACATGTATTTACCCACTGTTTGATCGCATTTCCCGAGCTGTGTTATTCGAGTCCGTCCATGACCAAATCGCTGGACACGGATTGTATCACGCCCCACGAGTTTACGCTCATTTTGGAGAACCTGTACGAGAAGGGCTACATATTGATCGATATCAATCTGCTTCTCGATGAATCCGGAGATCGGGACAGGGTTGCGAAATTGATGCTGCCCAGAGGGAAGAAGCCGCTGATCCTTTCCGTGGACGACGTGGTGTATGACGCCCGAAAGATGCACACGGGGATGGTTGATAAATTGGTCGTGGATGACAGGGGGCGCGTTCTGTCCTACACGAAGACAGCCGGCGGAGACGAGATCTACAGCTACGAAAACGAAGTGTTCCCCATTGTGGATAGTTTTGTCAGAGAGCACCCAGACTTTAGTTTCCAGGGAGCGCGGGGCACCCTATGCCTCACGGGATTCCAAGGGATCTTCGGGTACCGGACCCAGACAGGCGCGCCGGAGGGGACCGACAGCGAGGCGGAAAAAGAGGGGGCGCTGCAGGTGGTTGCGGCGCTGAAGGAGGAGGGCTGGAACTTTGCCAGCCATGGGTACGGACACTATCACATGGATCAGATTCCGTTCAGCAAAGCGGAATACGATACGACAAGCTGGCAGGCGGAGGTTGCGTCCCTCGTAGGGCCGACCAAAGTTATGGCGTGGCCCTATGGCGGTCACGTCCGCTCCGGCAAGCTCCATGAATTGCTGTATGACACGGGGTTTCGGATCTTTTGTGGCGTGGGGGCAAAGCCGTATCTGGCGCAGGAGCCGGATGGGCTGGGAATTTTTCAAGACCGGAAGGCGTTGGACGGATATTCCCTTCGCAATCGCCGGGAAATGTACATGTATCTCTTTGACACGGAGGCGGTGTGGGATCCCCTCCGCCCTAGAGAAGTGACGTGGTAATCGGTTAGTCACCTCGTTTCATTCTTAAACACTTTTCACGCAAATACCAAGCCTGTTCTGCATAAGCCGTCATTGTAATTTCTGATCAAGGTAAAAACGGTGCTTGAAAAAATACAGCGGTTGGTATATACTGATCTCATATATTGTTATCTTTCGTCACTGTAGGGTACAGATCAGAAGGAGGAAGAGCAAGTGAAAAGAGAGAGACAGAGCAAACTGCTGGCACTATTTCTCACATTTACCATGGTACTTTCTCTGGCGCCGGCTCTGGCGTTGGCAGAGGGCGATGGAGAGGCTGTGGCAAAGATCGGAAGTTCGGAATATGAGACGATAATGTCGGCGGTGACGGCGGCTGGCAATGTGGCGACCACCATTCAAGTTGTGGCCTCCACCAATGAAAACGTGGTGATCCCCTCAGGCGCAGACATTACGCTGGAGCTGGCATCCGGCGTCACGCTGGCCAACGATACCTCGGACAATGTGAAAGCGCACACCATACTAAACAATGGAACCCTGACCATCAACGGTTCCGGCACTGTGGACAATGTGAGCCACGGAAAAGGCGCTGTGTATAATACCGTAGGGGCGACAGCCACATTGAACGGCTGTACCTATACCCGTTCCCAGGAAAATGGTCAGAGCGCGGAAGACAATGGCGGAAATTCGTGGTATACCATTAAGAATTTTGGGACGATGACCATCAACGAAGGTGTCACCGTAGAGCAGAACAATGGCCAATACTCTAGCCTGGTGGCGAATGGATGGCAAAATTATTCCAGCGCTGTGAACGGCAGCAGTGAACCTATGCCAACCGCCGAGGCAAAGCTGACCATCAACAGCGGTACATTCAGCGGGGGTCTGAATACCATTAAGAATGACGACTATGCCATTTTAGTCGTCAATGGCGGCAGCTTTGTCAATGTAGCCCAACACGCGCTGATGAACTGGAATGTGGCAACGATCAATGGCGGTACCTTTGAAACCCAGGGCGATAAAGGCAAGGCGGCTGTCTGGTGCGGCTATGACAATGATACATACAATAAGGGGGCATTGACCATTACCGATGGCACGTTTGCGGCGGCCAACGGTGCGCCCAGTGTCCAAAAGGGCTATTCAGGCGCCACGGTAAAAGTCACCGGCGGCACCTATTCCAGCGATGTAAGCCCATTTGTCCCGGATGGGTATGAGACGGAGGGCAGCGGCAATACGGTCACGGTGAATAAGGCGACCAGCCAGACGGACGCCCATGTGGCAGAGGTTGACGGTCAGTACTTTAAGACGGTTGAAGCCGCTATCAGCGCGGCCCCAGCCGGCGCCACAGTCAACCTGCTGAAGAATGCGGATGTCAGTTCGGTCATCATCCGCAGGAGCGTTACGCTGGACCTTCAGTCCCATACCCTGAATCTTGTGGGAACGGACGGAAAGTTCTTTGGTTTGGCAGTCATTGACGGCACCACAAGGGTTACCAACGGTACTGTCATCGATAAACGCACGGAGGATATCAACACCGGCAGCCGGGTGGCATTTGCGGTTCAAGCAACAGGCGTGCTTTCCACCGACAATGTGACCATCACATCCTATTGCCCTGATAAGAGTACGGACAGCTATAACTACATCTTGCAGGGCAACTACGGAGGTGAAATCATAGTAAACGCCGGTACTGTGGTACAGGACAGTCTATTTGGCAGCAATGAGTATGACACCTACGGATGCGTCGGCTTAGCGGTCTTCGGAACGGAGGACGCCATTGGCAGAGCGACGGTTGACGGCGGTACAATCGCCACGAGAGGCTTCGCTGTCTCCGGAAACGGCACGAGTCACAATACCGAGATCACGATTAAGGGAAATGCCGAGCTGACCTCGGAGAGTCAGGCTATCTATCATCCGCAGCAGGGCACTCTCAATATCGAGAGCGGCACGATTACAGGGGCAACCGGTATTGAGATGCGCGCCGGCACATTGAATGTCACCGGCGGCGTCATCACGGGCACGGGCTCCCCCTCGTCGGTTACGCCCAATGGAAACGGCAGCACCAGCGATGGCGCAGGCATTGCGGTGGCACAGCATACCACCAAACTGCCCATTACGGTCAACATTCAGGGCGGCAGTATCTCTGGGTATACCGCGCTATATGAGAACAATCCCCAGAATAACGATCCGCTTGATATCGATAAGATCCAGATCAATGTGACCGGCGGTGATTTCAGGGCGATTAACGGAGGCACGAATGCGCTGTACAGCGAGGATACCAAGATCAGCGTTTCTGGCGGCACCTTCAACAGCCAAGTCCCCATAGAATACTGCGCACCCAATTTCACTCCGACAAATCGGCGCGCAGATGGAACCTATACGGTGGAAGAGGCGATAGAAGGACATGAGTTTGGAGAAGAATGGAAATACGATGAGAACGAGCACTACCATCTGTGTACGATCTGCGAGGAGGAGAGGGGGAGCGTCGGAGCCCACACCTATACGTGGGTAGTGGACAGGGAAGCCACCTGCACAGAAAAGGGCAGCCGGCACGAGGAATGCACCGTGTGCGGCTATAAAAAGGCGGCGGTGGAGATCCCGGCCGTCCCCCACACCTTCAGCAGCCAATGGGCCAGCGACTATACCGATCACTGGCATGGATGCGAAGACTGTGATGCCATATCGGACAAGGCGTCCCACACCTATACGTGGGTAGTGGACAGGGAAGCCACCTGCACGGAGAAGGGCAGCCAGCACGAGGAATGTACCGTGTGCGGCTACAAGAAGGCGGCGGTGGAGATCCCGGCCGTTCCCCACACCTTCGGCAGCCAATGGGCCAGCGACGATGCCGATCACTGGCATGGGTGCGAAGAGTGCGATGCCATATCGGATAAGGCGTCCCATACCTTTACATGGGTGGTTGATCAAGAGGCTACTGCGACAGATGCGGGGGTCAAACATGAGGAATGCACCGTGTGCGGCTACAAGAAGGCGGCCATTGAAATCCCGGCGCTGGGGACAGAGACAGAGAATCCCCCGGACAACAATTCTTCGGACCCAAGCGACAATGCCGGATCCGACACGAACGTAAACAGCCCGCAGACAGGCGACACAGCAAATTGGATCCTCTGGATTGTCCTGCTTGTCCTTGCTGGCTCCGGTCTCACGGCAACCCTCCTGTATTCAAAAAAGCGGAGTTAGGGCACATACCCTAACTCCATTTTTATGAAAAATCCGCCGGAGGCGGAGCTAATTCAAGCTCTTCGGACAGCGCGTCCCACTGGCGCATCCAATCCTCGATCTGCGCTTCCAGAGCCGCTTTTTTTTCCTCTAGATCGCGGAAGGCGCTGGCGCTTGAGTAGAACTCCGGCAGCAACATCTGGCCCTCGATTTCTGCGATGCGCTCCTCCGCCTTCTCGATATCGTCTTCCAGCCGCCGCAGCCGGGTCTTTTTTTTGCGCAGCTCGCTCTGAGACTGTTTTTGCTGGAGGTAGTCCTCTTTATTGGCGGTTGCCGGGGAAGCCGTCTGTCCGGTCGCTGCCTCCGGCTTTGTGAGGTGCTCCATATAGAAGTCGTAATTGCCGAGATAGGTTTGGATCCCCTCCGGAGTTAAGACGAGGATTTTGTCAGCGACGCGGTTGATGAAATAGCGGTCGTGGGAGATGAAGAGCAGCGTCCCCTCATAGCGGCGCAGGTTATCCTCGATTATTTCGCTGGAAATGACATCCAGATGATTGGTTGGCACTTCGAGCAATAGTAAATGTGACTGGGAGAGCATAATCTTGGACAGCGACACACGCGCTCTCTCTCCGCCC
>CAUFVC010000207.1:0-4766 GCA_959029275.1 uncultured Eubacteriales bacterium
TGACGATCACCAGGGCCAAGCTCAGCAGAAGAACCCTTTCAATCCGCGAATATTGTTTGGCGCCCAAGTTCTGACTTGTAAAGCTCAGGGTTGTCTGGTGTACCGCGTTCATGGAGACATAGACAAATCCCTCTATATTGGAGGCCGCCGTATTTCCGGCCATGACAGTGGATCCAAACGAATTGATGGAGGATTGGATCAGAACATTGGAAATAGAAAAAATTGCGCCCTGCATACCGGCTGGCAGCCCGATTCTCACCATCTTCGCCAATTTGTCCACATGGATGCGCAGACTCTTGAGATGCAGCTGATAGAAACCTTGACTTCGAATCAGACAGTATACGATGAGCAGAGCGGATATGAGCTGGGAGATGATGGTGGCCACCGCAACGCCCGCCACCCCCATAGAAAAGGCGATGACAAAGATTAAATTCAATATCACATTGATGACGCCTGCGATAAGCAGAAAATAGAGGGGGCGCTTTGTATCGCCCACGGCCCTTAGTATGGCGCTTCCAAAATTATACAGCATATTCACCGGCATCCCGATAAAGTAGATCCGCATGTAGAGGGTCGCCTGGTCGATGACATCGTCCGGCGTTCCCATCAGGCTTAAGAGAGGCTCCGCCGCAATGAGACCGATGACAACCAGAACCGCTCCGCCGATTATGCTAGCTAAGATCGATGTGTGGATTGTCTCGCTCAGATCTTCCCCCTGGCGCGCCCCATAGTAGCGAGCTACCAAAACATTGGTTCCAACCGATAATCCGATAAACAGATTGACAATCAGATTGATGAGAGCACCGGTGGAACCCACGGCTGCCAAAGCCTGATTTCCGGCAAACTTCCCCACGACCACGATATCCGCCGCATTGAACAGAAGTTGCAAAATACTCGATGCCATCAACGGCAGTGCGAAAAGGATCATTTTACCTAAAAGAGGCCCACTGCACATATCCATTTCATACGATTTTTGTCCCACTTGTCATTCGATTCCTTTCTACTATCAAAACCAGCTTTTTATCGCATGCCTGTCATTTGCAGACCCTGATTTCTACATTATACGACTCCCTTCGCCTTTTGGCAACCGCCAAACTGACCAATAACCTCCTTAAAAAATCAGATAATTTGGAATTTTATGCGCGCTGCTAGATAATCTCCAGGTGATCCCTGTCCGGCAGCGGCGGGAATGAGTCATTGACTCGATCCTGATACCAAAATGCCACTGAGGAGATATCATCCTGCAAGGGCAAAAACCGGCCGCCGCTGCGCCAGCCCAGCGCCTGGATCGTGACGCGGATATCTTCGTCAAAATAGATGGGATCGCAAATGTGCCAGCGATATAGGGAGAAGCGCTGCTGCGACTGATACGCTCCGTCGGGCTGCTGAATTTTGTGCAGGCCACTGTACGGCGTAGTGAACACGGTGTACTGCCCTCCGATATCGAAGTTAAAAGCGCCGCAAAAATAGTCTTCCGTCCCGGTTCCGCAGATGGTCGGGTAGTCTGTATCGCCATCGAGATAGAACTTGATTTCCCCTTCCCCCCACCATCCGGTGTTGTTTACGCCCCAGTAGAGATACGTCCCCACATACTGCCCTTTTCCGCGGACGTCATCCAGAATCGTATAGACCTCTTTATAGGGAAGCGGATTGACCCGGCGGAATTGGGCGTGAAAATAGGCGCAGTCCTCCGGCAGGTCCGTGAGAATATAATCAATCTGATAAAAGACCGTGATGCGCTCTGTATAGATGTTCTCCAATGTCATACGGCAATGCCTGTAAAATGGCATTTCCCAGTAGCAGTTGAAGCCTCCCCTCGGATTGACACAGACCGCAAGCGATGAGTAGGGTACGCAGTGGCTGGAATCGGAGCTTCCAAAAAAATCACCCAGCGGCGTCTCGATGGACGGCTTTTCATTTCCGTCCCAGTAGGTGCGGAGGATAAGGGTGCGGTCCTTCTGTGTACACTCTACAATCCAAATATGTTTGATGACGCCGGGGCCCTCGATATCCGCCAGCTCCACCGTCTCCCCCGGTTCAATCGAGATACAGGGCGATACCTTCCAGCCAACCCCCAGATCGCGGGCATTGGCATTGTCCGCCGCGGGCACGGCCCTGCCGCCGCCGCCCTTCTCCCCCTTAAAATTTTCCGCGCTGATCGACCTCGACTTTGCCGTGGAAAGCCGGGCGATATTGTGCAGTGAAGTTCCTAACCCATTTACCATTTTGTGTTCCTCCTTCAGAGTTTTCCTTTATTTTATACGGAAACCATGGTATAATAAATGCCATATCTTGTGCTTCTATTTATCAATTCTTGCAAAGAAGGAAGGAAACTTCTGGTGAATCTCAATGTGATCGCACCCTACATCCGGGTGGCTATGCGCTCAAATCTGATGGTCCCCTTTACACTGCGGCAGCGAATTATTTTTGACTATGAGCTGATTTATCTGGAGCAGGGAAGCTGGGATCTCACCGTAGAGGGGCGGCAGTACCGATGCCATCCATCGGATATCATTTTGCTGCGCCCAAATCAACAGCACGAGATCCACAGCGTTGGCAACGTTCCCATATCACAGCCCCACATTCACTTTGATATGCGGTATGACGAGTACAGCGAACAAGTGTATGTCTCCTACAAAAATCGGGATGGTTTTACACCGGAGGAATTGCGGATGATCCGCCCGGATCTCTTCCAGGGGGAACCCCTGTCCTCGCCTCTGCTCCGCATCCCGGACCTTGAGTATTTCAAATGGCTTTTTTTTGATATCCTGGATATTTTTGCGGAAAAGAAGAGTCTGTATCCCCTGGCATACCGGGCAAGATTCATTCAACTTTTACAGTATATTTTAAAAGAAAATCTTCCGGACATAGAACATGACGGCGCCTTTTCCCACGTGCCGGATATCCGTGTCGTCAAAGAGTACATCGACAACAACTGCGCCAACGCCATTTCCCTGGAATCTTTAGCGCTGCAATTTCACTATGATAAATATTATCTATCCAAAAAATTCCGGGCGGCCTACGGCATACCGGTGATACAATACTATCACCGCGTTCGGGTGAACGCCGCAAAAGAGCTTCTCCTACAGACTCGCTCCGTCACAAAGACGGCGTTCCTCCTCTCCTTCCCCTCCATCTACGCCTTCAGCCGGTTCTTCAAGACAATGACCGGTATCTCCCCTTCCCGCTGGATCGCGGGCCTATAACCGGGCTATGACTTTCGACGGACACTTCTCCATGCACAGTCCACACTGCGTACACAGGGAGGCGTCAATGCGGGCCACGTTTCCCTCCATGGCAATGGCTCCGGAGGGACAGGTTTTGACGCACAGGGTGCAGCCAAGGCAGCCTGCCTGGCACAGCGCTTTCACGTCACGGCCTCGGTCCTGCCCCGAACAGGCAACCCGCACTCTCTGCGATTGGGGGATGAGCCGGATGACATGTTTGGGACAGGCCGACACGCAAGCGCCGCACCCAACGCATTTGGACTCGTCAACTTTCGCAATGCCGTTGGTCACATGGACGGCATCGAACTGGCAGACATCGACACAGCAGCCGAAGCCCAAACAGCCGTATTCACAGGATTTAGGGCCTTTGCCCGGAATCACGGAGGCCTCTATACAGCTCTTGATCCCGCTGTAGGCCAGCTTTTGATAGGCGACATCGAAGGTTCCGCTGCACTGGACGAAGGCAACCATCTTCTCTTTTTGCGTCACTTCCACGCCCATAACCTGTGCCAACTGGGCTGACACCGGCGCGCCGCCGACAGGACATGCGTCCAGGGGAGCGCTATCCTCCACAATCGCCCTGGCGTAGGCATCACAGCCCGCATATCCACAGCCGCCGCAGTTTGCTCCCGGCAGGCAGCCGCGAAGCTTCGGGATCCGTTCATCCTGCTTGACTGCAAATTTCTTTGCGGCGAAGCCCAGCAAGACGCCGAAAATCAACCCCAGCACTCCCAATATGAGAATCGGGACTAAAACATTGACAAACATGGCGCGACTCCTCCTATATCAATCCTTGAAATCCCAGAAATGCAATCGCCATCAGCCCCGCCGTTATCAGCGCGATGGGAAAGCCCTCAAAGGCCCTCAAAATCTTGTTGTGCTGCGTCCTCTCCCGGATGCCGGCAAAGAGTACGATGCCCATGGTAAATCCGATGGCGGCGGAAAAGCCGCTGACAACGCTTTCTAACAGGCTGTAGTCCGACTGCATGTTGATCACGGCCACGCCCAGCACCGCACAGTTCGTCGTGATCAGCGGCAGATACACCCCGAGGGCAGAATACAGCGAAGGGCTGACCTTCTGAATGACCATCTCCACAAATTGTACCAGGGATGCGATGACGAGAATGAAGGCGATAGTATACAGATATTCTTTATGCGTCGGCACTAAGATCCAATTGTACACCATATAAGAAAAAGCCGACGCCAGCGTCATGACAAAGGTGACAGCCATTCCCATTCCCAGCGCTGTTTCAATCTTTTTCGACACGCCGAGAAAAGGGCAGATCCCTAAAAACCGGGACAACACAAAATTGTTGACAAAGACAGAGCTGATTATGATGACCAGTAACGTAGGCATTCCTCACTCCTCCTTTTCCGCATCGCGCTCACCTGTTTTGATCTCTCTGCGGGATTTCAGGTGATTAAAGATTGCGAGCAGGATTCCAAGCACAAGGAATCCCCCTGGGGCCATGATCATAATGACGGCTGGCTGAAAGGAAGCCGGCGTAATTTTTACACCAAAAAAGGTGCCCGCGCCTA
>CAUFVC010000208.1:0-4750 GCA_959029275.1 uncultured Eubacteriales bacterium
GGGAAAAACAAGGTGCATTCCTCTTTGGCATCCGCTACGCTCACCCAGATGCCTCGCTCTCTTGCCAACCGCCCGATCTCCGCATTGACAGCCCGGTCATTCGTCGCAGCGATGGCCAGAAAGCAGCCGTCCAGATCCGACGAGACAAATTTTCTCGACTCCCACTGAATCTCTCCCGACTGCTCCCGGCGGTGCAGCTCTTCCGTCAGGGCTGGCGCTATAACGGTGACCGCGCCCGCAAAATGGCATAGAGTGCCGACGCGGCGCTGCGCGATGGCTCCTCCGCCGGCGACCACAATCTTTTTCCCCGCTAAGGACACGAAGAGAGGAAAATGTGTCTTTTTTGAAGGTGAGGGCGGCGTCCAACCCCACAGGTCCAAGAGCTTTTCCTCCGTCTCCTCCAGAGACAACCCTTCCTCCTGAACCGGCCGCTCTATGACGATCACCGTGGCGCCCGCCTCCTCCGCTGCCCGGAGCTTCTCTTCAAATCCCCCCGCATCGCCGGAATTCTTGGTCAAGAGGTAGCGGCAGTCATATTGGCGCAACATGGCCGTATTCAACTCCTGGGAGAAAGGGCCCTGCATACAGATAATATTTTTGGCCGAAAAGCCAGCTTCCTGGCACGCACGGATGGCCTCCGGCAAAGGCAACACCCTGGCGAAAACCCGGTCCTGATATTCAGGCAGCGCTTTTAGCTCGCTGACCTGCTTACTTCCGATGGTGGACAGCACATTTCCGCCGTGGCTCCGCAAGTACTCTATCGCCTCCCCCATGTTCCGGCAGGACACCAGATGGCCGAAGGAACGGCTTTCTCTGCGCAGCAGACGGATATAGAGAGTCTCCGTTTCTTGGCAAGCCTTCCTGATATTCTGGGTGACGATATCGGCGTAGGGGTGCGTCGCATCGACGACCGCTCCATAGCCGCCGGCACGGATCCTCCCCTCCATCTCCTCCTCCGTCATGCGGCCGGAGTAGATCCGCCCGCCCAGCGGTTCGATTAATTCTTTTCCGTACTCCGTAGCCACGGAGATATCCATCTCGATCCCTCTGGCTGATAGGCGCTCATACAGAGTCCTCCCCTCGGTGGTACCAGCAAAAAGCAGAAATTTACACATTTTTACCTCCATCCTCCGCGCAGGCGCGCTCCGTCCAAATCGCGGGATTGAAAATGAGCTATCTGAGCTTATTTTTCAATCGTATATCCCCGCGGCGTGACGAGCCGTCCGTTGATGACCTTCGTCTGGCTATTTCCAATGATCACCGTCGTAAACATATCCACCTCCGCCACCCGCAATTCGGAAAGCGAACAGAGGGTGGCCTGCTCTCCCTCCCGTCCAATATTGCGGACATACCCGCAGCAAGTCTCGGGCGCCTGGTACTGCAACACAAGATCACAGGCCTTCCGGAGATAATCGCTGCGCTTTTTGCTGGATGGATTGTACAGACATATGACAAAATCCGCGTCGGCCGCCAATTGTAGCCTTTTTTCAATCTTCTCCCAAGGCGTCAGAAGATCGCTCAGACTGATCACCGCGAAATCATGAATCAAGGGAGCTCCTAGAACCGCGGCGGCGGAACAGGCGGCGGTAATGCCGCACACCACTTCCATCTCCACCTCCGGATGCTCTCTGGCCACCTCCATCATGACGCCAGCCATGCCGTATACGCCGGCGTCCCCGCTGCAGACCATGGAAACCGTCTCACCGGCCAGCGCATACTCCAACGCCATCTGGCAGCGGTCAACCTCCTTTTTCATGGAGGTTGTGGCAACTGTCTTGCCCGCGAGGAGGGGCCGGATCAGGTCCACATACACCTCATACCCAACGACGACACTGCTCTTGCCAATAGCCTCCCGGGCCGCCGGCGTCATCATCGCCTCATTCCCTGGTCCCAACCCGACGATATAGATCTTTTTCATCCCATTGCCTCTCCTTGTATTGATACCATTTGTGATAATCCGTCAAATATTTTTCGATGATTCCCTTCATCTCTTCCATCTGCCTGGTATGATTCTCGTCGATACTCCCCCCGGCTATGGAATCCACATCCGCCAGCGAGATTCCCTCTTGCTTTCCGGTAGAGATTTCGATATCGCGCGGAAGCGCCCGATCCACCATCGTGGGCGGGAGCTGCCCCAATCCCGCTACCTTTGCCCTCTCAATGGTATAATGAGGGCTCAGCGTCGCGCTCACGAGGGCGTCAAACTCGCTTATCCGCTCATATCGACGGCTATACTCGATAACGTCCACGTTGGGCGGTATCTCCACCGGCGCGTGCTTGTACTGGCGCAATGTCATGGTCACCGAAAAACCAGCCTTTGTCAGCGTCCGCGCCACCAGCTTTCCGACCTCTCCATTTCCAATGACCAACACCCGCCGCACTGGCTTAGCCGCTTTTTGCAGCAGGGCCAAGGTTTTGTCCGCGATGGAATGATCGGACCGGGAAAAAGCAACGGTGGTTTTAATCTTTTTGGCCGCTGTAATGGCCATGCGGAATAGAACCTCCAGGTATGCGGCTGTCCCTTGGTTTTGCCTAGCAAACTGAAGGGAGTTTATAACCCGTGTTATCATCTGATCCTCACCCCAGATCGGGGATTTCGCCCCGCACGCCATCTGGGACAGATGCCAAAAGACATCGTCCCCGCTCCTCATTTTATGGAGAAGAGCATAGTCCTCATAGTTTTGCCCCACAATGTGGCACAATATTTCGAAAGGGTTCGGCTCATATCCCGCTTCACAGGACAGATACAATTCCGTCCGATTACATGTGGAGACTAGCACTGCGCCGAGAATGCGCCTGTCTTGTCTAAGGCTTCGGTAGACTTCCCTCTGCGCGGACTTAGTTAAAGAAAATTGTTCTCGGATCTCGATCCCCGCCATGGAATAATCGATCCCTGCCATCCGTATATTCAAAATACACATCTCCAATTTTCACAGGCGACGGCCACGGTGACACCGTTTCGCGCCTGTTTTTTTATGAGCAGCGAGCCTTTTCCCCCAAGCCCCAGCACCGCGCTCCGCTCACACACGTTTTCCACCCCCACCGTCTTTTTCACAAAAGCAGAGGGGGTAAAATCGCCCGCCACCTGCGACAAGTCCTCCGCGCTGAACGTCTGGAAAGGAATCCCGTACTTCTGACAAAAGTGTCGGATACACGGCTCTTCCCGCTTAATATCGATGGAGGCAATGCGTTTCACGCCGCGAAGGCTGAGCCTGTTCTCCCGGAGAATTTCCAAAACGGTATTCTCAAAAGCGGTACTGTCCAGCTGTTTTCGACATCCGACCCCGACGCAGAGAATATGGGGTATGACATGTAAGGTGCGCGGAAATGGGGATTTCCATTCGTCCAAAGACACGCAAATTCCCACTTCCTCCTCACGCTCCCGCAAGCACTCCGGCAGTCCCGAAACCGGATAATCGCTCGCAAACCCCACCGGAGTTCCCTCCAGGAGAGCGGAGGAAATCCATTTGATCCGCGGCACCTCCCCGATGACACAGCCTGCTCTCTGGCTCCACACATCAACGGCGAACACCCCGTGGACGTCGGTGGAGGTGGTAATGATGGACTGAGCGCCAAGGTGAGCGCTGAGATATCTGGCCAATTCATTCGCTCCACCTAGGTGACCGGATAGGAGAGAAATCGCATACTGCCCGGCGTCATCCATGACGACAACCGCCGGATCCACATCTTTGGACCGGATGTAGGGCGCAATCATTCTGACAGCGATTCCAACGGCGCTGATAAATAGAATCTGATCACATTTGGAAAAAGCTTCCCTGACAAACTCCTTTGCCGGCTGAGCCTCCCGGTGATATTCAAGAATATCTAACTCCGGCAGATGCCCAACCCTCTCCGCCAGCTCCGCCCCTGCCCTGGTAAACCATATAACCGCTGTCTTTTTCATCATGCCCTCCGCGCAGCCTTTATTGAAGTTTTTCCTACCTGGACGCCTCCCGATATCCATGGGAAAAGGTGGGATCATAGAGCTTGGACCTGTCATACTGATCTCCCAGAAATTCTCCGACAAAAATCAGGGCTGTCCTGTTGATTCCGTTGGCGGCCGCCGCATCCTCCAGCTTCCCAACAGTGGTGCGGATGATCTTTTCATCCGGCCACGTAGCCTTGTACACGATGGCGGCGCTAGTTTCCGGCCCATAGCCTCCCTCCTGAAGCCGCCGGGACAGTTCGCCCAACATACCGGCCGACAGGAATATAACCATGGTCGCCTGATGTCTGGCCAGCTCTTCAATGCGCTCCTTCTCAGGAACGGGCGTCCGCCCCTCCATCCGCGTTAAAATTACAGTCTGGCTGACATCCGGCAGGGTAAACTCAGCCTTTAGCGACGCCGCCGCTCCGATAAAGGAGCTGACGCCTGGTATAACCTCATACTCGATCCCCGCTTCATCCAAAAGGTCCATCTGCTCCCGGATCGCGCCATAGATACACGGATCCCCTGTATGCAGGCGAACCACCTGTCTGTGATCCTTTTCCCCTCTGATACAGACGTCGATCACTTCCTCCAGCGTCATATGGGCACTGTTATAGATCTCACAGCCCTCTTTCACGCCATCCAGCAGCGCCGGATTGACTAGGGAGCCGGCATAGATCACAATATCCGCCTGCTCCAATCGCTTCTGTCCCCGGACGGTAATCAGATCCGCCGCTCCCGGGCCCGCTCCAATAAATGTTATCATCTTAATCCTCCATTCCGGAGCGTCAGCGACGGGGCGAAGAGAAATTTGCGAAGGCG
>CAUFVC010000209.1:0-4749 GCA_959029275.1 uncultured Eubacteriales bacterium
GCGCGATGCATGAGCATCGCGCGCACCTCCGCGCTTCATGTTTTCTCACTGGAACCCAGGACCGCTTCATGGTAGATGTTTAGGACATATAGCTTCCTCTCCATTCTCACATCTACATACTGCGCCGTGACGGCTTCCAGGTTGTTGGAGAGCTGGAGCTGAATGCCGATCCCCTTCAGGCTGTGCCCCAGGATCTGTCCAACCGTATAGAAGTCTCCGGTCAGCTGGTGCATATTGGTTGCTGCTGTGTGCCGCAGATCGTGAAAGCGGATATGGGGCATCTCTGCGTGACGCAGCAACTGTCCAAAATTCGCGGAGATCCGCTCCCGCCGCTTGGGAGAGCCGTTAGGCTTTGCGAATACAAGGTCGTTGTCAAAGTACAGATTCCCTGACTGCTTTGCAAAACGCTTCTGTTCCTTCTGGAGTTCCAGATGCCGCTCAAAGTATGGTCTGACGAGCGGTGTAATGGGAAGCGTCCGCTCACTGGATTTCACGGGAGCCATCTCAGAGATCACTGTGGTGTTCGCAGGCGTGTTGAATGGGAGCTGCTCCACAACGCCAAAGGTATTTTCAGCCAGATCCACGTTCCTCCACCGCAGTCCGATGATCTCGCTGAGGCGAAGCCCATACAATCCTCCCAGCACTACGATCAGCTCCCACTCCGTCCCCATGACAACAGCCAGCAGCTGCCGCATCTGGTCTACCGTGTAAGGATCTGGCGTCTTGCTCTGCTTTCCGAACTTCGTCAAAATATCCCTGGCCGGATTGCTGCTAATGTAGTGATACCGGCGGGCATGTTCCAGTGAGACGCCCATGATCCGGTGTGCGTATTTGACCGAGGACTGAGAGAGGCCCTTTTCAGCAAGCTGCCGGTACATATCGTCCAGCATGGCCGGGGAGAGCTGGTTCAGAAATACATCTCCGATATAGGGGAAGATGTGGTTCTTCATGTGACTCCGATAGCTGGCCTCGGTGCTGGGGCGGAGATTTGCAGAGCCATGCCGGTCGATCCACTCCGTCATGTACTCCTGCACAGTCATTTTTCGCTGAACAGCAGAGGGCGGCGTGTATGCCGGGTTTGTCAGCTTCGCTTTCATCTCCGCTTCATGCTGTAAGGCGTCCTTCTTTGTCAGGAAGCCCTTGCGGGAATAGGTCTTGCTCTTTCCGCCGGACTTGTACTTGACATTCACATCGTACACAGTGCCGGCCTTTCCAGTGAGTTCTCCCGCGCTGTTGCGCTTATTTCTCACGGTTCGTTCTGTAACAGCCATACATTATTCCTCCTTTTAGAGGTGGGCGGTGGTTTGCTCTCCAAGCAAACCACCGCCCACCTACTCTTGACGCGCCTAGGGCCAGATGGTAAAATCAGGGTAACGCATCCTTTCAGGCCGCAGCCGGTACTTTGGCCCGCTTGTAATAGTCCAGCAGAGCCTGGACGGTTGTCAGCCGCCGGTTGCCGACTGGCAGATACTCCAACTGCCCATCCTCCATCAGCTGGCGGATGCGGTTGACGCCGAGGCCGCTGATTTTTGCTGCCTGATCCGGGGATAAGAAGAGCGGGAGATCTTCACGCTTTTTCTTGCTGGGCATCGTCTTCCTCCCTCTTTGAAATGATATGTGGTCCACCTTCCGTGGAACTTTCTCCCCTTAGCCACGCAGGCGTTCGAGGCTGTTGTTCCAAAGTTCCATGGGATTCGCTTTTCTTTAGAGAGATTCCCACATGTCCTTGCCGGTTCTCTTTTCCGATACGGATGCGCTTGGCGTAGACGCCTGGAATTCCAGACAAAAGGTCATGGAACTGGCTGAGTGAGAGTGCCTCCAGCCCATTCTGTGCGCAATAATCCACGAATGCCGCAAAGAGGTCCGTATTGAATACGCGAGCCTCCGGGGAGAGGATACAGCGTTCCTTTATAAAGCCGGACAGGACGTTTGATCGATTGACAAACGATTCCAGAAATGCCTTAGAATCCTCCGGTAGAGCAAACACAAAATTCCGTTCCATGAGGTCCTGCAAGGCATGAAGCGCAAGGGTCACGATGGAGTCCGCCTCTTTGCAAAGCCTATCCAGCAGGCTCTTATCCTGTTTCTCCGGCGGGATGCTCTGATTGAAGAGTAGGACCACGAGCCGGTTTGCAAAGGCGGCGGTGGTATCCGCCTCGGTCGTCCGCGGTAGCGTGTTGCCTGCAAACAGCAGCTTGCACCGTGGGATGAAATAGAAGAGGTCTTTCCCTTTGAACTCGCCCGTGATACGGTCGCCGCCGGTGACAGACTTGAAAATGGAGATGTCCCGTAAGGCTCTCCCAGCAATCTCGCCGGCGATATTGACTTTCTTGCCCGCCAATTCTGCTCGGGAAAACCGTTCTCCTAGCTGATGAAGCGGTACATTGGACACGAGCGATGGATCAAATAACCGACTGATGAACTCGGCGATGACACTTTTTCCGGAATTTGGTTGTCCCTGTAGGAAGAAAGCACACTTCCCAACGGTCAGGTCGGAGCAAATGTAGCCGATCATCTCCAGAAGCAGCTGCCGCTTTTTAGGGTCTCCATCGAGAGAAGAACGGCAGAAATCTTCGAGAACGGGACATTTGATTTGCTCAGGATCTTCCAGGTAACTGGCCTTAACCTGGTAAGTAAAGTGGAACCGGGGATCGTGCTCCAGCAGCTCGCCAGATTCCAGATTGAAAACCCCATTTTCCAGATTCACCAGTTCTTTACTCCGGTTGAACTCATCGCGGCAGCACCGGAGGTCTTCCCGCCAAGTCAGGCGCTGGGCAATTTCGCGGAGATCGTTCGCCAAAAGACTCCGGGTCGTGATTTCCGGGAAGAAGTTTGCAAGCCATGCCGTCAGTTGGGGAATGGGCTGGTAGCAGCCCAGCTCTTCGTCATAGGCGAACGGCTCCCCGTCCTCGGTAAACAGGAGAATTTTGGCTTTTGCGATCTGCTCCACCAGATCGGAGAAGAAATTCGCCCGCTTCCGAGGGCTTTTGGCTGTGGGAGCCGGCGGTTCAGGCTCCTTTTTCTCCGGAAGCCCCTGGCGCTCCCGTCGGGCGGCTTCCTCCGCCATCTCGCGCATACGTCCACAGAGATCCTGCGAATCGTCATCCTCGTTCTCCCAATCAGGGAACAGAAATTTCGTACTCATCTTGACTCCTCCAGATAGTGTGTAGTAGCCGGCTCGAGAGCTATCATATACAAACTCGGCAATTGCCGCGAACGCTTCTTTTTTTTCATGCGGCTTATTTTGGTTTTCAGAGGACAAATCAGAATACAGAGGGGGCTCAATTTTGCTGTGCCCCCTCTGTATTCTGATCTGGATTTAGGGATATTCACCATATTTTTCCTGTTTTACGGCCCGCTTTTTCTACGAATTAGTCGCCTGAATTAAATTAAGCAATGCTAAAAAAGGAAGAGTTCTATGAAAAATTGGGAGATTATAGCATCTCTTTTGGAACGAGAAGAACATGCCTTAGGCTCCGTCGTGGAGTATATGATACACGGATATCAGTCACGGAATATTCCAGCACAAAACATCCGCGAAGAAAGCAATAGTGAATGTCCAGCAGATAATGAGTTATTGATGCCTTGTAAGAATACACAAACCTTCTGGGAAACTATAGAGCGTGAATTTGAACATCACTTTCAAGATATCGATGCGCATTTCAATAAGCTGTTTAAGCTGCGGACCCGGCGACCAGGAGCGAAGAAGCTTCAGCCATTAGACCCATGGTGGTATCTTGAAGATTTGGAAGACTCTTTTGAAGATGTCAAAGAATATTTGCTGATAAGAAATCGCACAAAATGCGAGTGCCTTTTTAAAAAATTAAAAAACGAAATCAAAAAGGGCATGGAGCCTACACCCCCTACTTGTCCGAGTGTTCTTGGAAGCATACCATTAGAACGAAAATTCAGGTATGTTCATCAAATGCTCAATTTGGAAGAATCGGCTGTTTGTAGTCTTTTGCCCTTCCTCTTGACTGCTTATATATGCAATTTTAGTAAAAATTTTTTTATTCTGAGAGGGAGTACCTCTGTCGAGAACGCCTTTATCAATGAAGAATGCGGAGTTCCTCTTTCGCAATATAATTTTATTATCGAATCCCTTAAATCATTGAGCCGAATATTTGGCTTTAAGGATTTCTTTACCGAAATCAAGGAAGTGGAACCCCCTAAAAATAGTGAAATGGTGCGTCCTGCGGTATTTCAGCCTTCATCTTTTCCAAATTTAGAGGATCGCCACATACGGGATTTAGTCTTTGAAACATGGTGTGTTGTGATTTACAAATACTTAGCAGGTAATACAGATCCTGTTTGTAATTCTCTTTTGGATAAAATAAGCTTCTCTGACAGCTATATTTTATATCTGTATTACAATAATCAACACCTATACAGTCACTATTTGGCGGAAAGCGGAACATATTCGGACTCCGAGATTCTATCTGATATTTTCTTGCGTTATGAGGGGCATTTAAATATTTAGCTACGGTTGCAGAGAAAATATTCGACTGCTTCCAAAGTCAAACGCCAAGAGTGCCCAATCCGAACTGCCGGCAGCTCCCCCGACTTTAAGAGCCGGTACATGGTGTTTTTCCCCACACCGAGAAGATCCATGGCCTCGGCGGCGGTCAGCACCACCGGGAGACGTTCCTGCTTATAGGCGTCCAGAGCTTCTCTGTATTCGCTATGATCCATTTCAAATTCCTCCATTCCGGTTGATTATCCCCCTGTTTCCCAGATAGCGCCTTGTTT
>CAUFVC010000210.1:0-4715 GCA_959029275.1 uncultured Eubacteriales bacterium
CAATTCCGATGAGCGCTAACCACAGGTTCCGGCGCAGCATACCCGTACCGCCAGCCGCCTCAAGCCACGGAAGAATCATGGACGGAAGCCCCGGCGTCATGCCGCCAACCACCGAATCGATAAACAGGCGAATGATCTGTGGGCCGATGAGAGCCGCGAAACTGGCTGCGAATAAAAAGACGAGAGCCAGCAAAAATTTAAACCGGTGTCCCCTTGTAAGCCGCCATAGAAATGACAGCTTCGACTGTTCTTTTGCCATGATCGAACCTTCCTTTCATCTCTTAGATTTCAGGAGTATAGTGTCGCAGCAATTGTTCCATTCTATGTAGCGTCCCGTGAGTGCTGTCTGAAGCGTGTAGCGATACGCTGCCGGCGGTGTCCTCACAGAGCAGGTGGTTCTCCGTCAGTACCTCTCTCAGATGACGGATCGTCCCCAAGGTGCCATCGATGATCTTAGTTTCAGGGCCCACGATTCCCCGTATGCTATCCCGCACAAATGGATAGTGTGTACAGCCCAAAACCAAAGTGTCGATGCCGGATCCCTCCGTCACGCCCTCCAGCGCCCTGTGTAGACAATCGGTAACCTCCTTTCCCTCGGTAATTCCCCTTTCTATCAACTCCACCAGCCCATAAACGGGAACTGCGCTGAGATTTTGCGGGTATCGCTCCATTAAATTGCGAAACTTTGGAAGTTTGAGCGTGAGTTCTGTGGCCAGAACGACGATCTTTCCTTTTGCGATGGCCTGGGCAGCCTTGATTGCCGGTTCCATGGCGATAATCGGAATGGAATAGGTCTGCCTCAAAGATTCAACGGCTACACTCGACGCAGTGTTGCAGGCTAGCACCAGCGCCTGTACTCCCATAGACAGTAAAAATTGAACGCCTGTGTCAATCCATTTGAGAACGTCGCCGGGTGCTTTTGTCCCATATGGCGCGTTCGCTGTGTCTCCATAGTATATAAAATCTTCATGGGGCAACAACAGATGCGCGGGTTTGAGAAAGGTCAGCCCTCCCATTCCAGAGTCAAAAACGCCTATTTTGCTCAATTTTCATCCCCCCTGTCTGCAAATTGGAAGAGAAAAAAGTTTGCGTTCCGCAAACTTTTTTAAAATTGCAGATTGGCAAACTTGGTATATTGTCCAAGCCACGCCAGCTTGACGGTTCCCGTCGGGCCGTTTCTCTGCTTGGCGATGATGATTTCTGCGATATTCTTATCCTCTGTTTCCGGATGGTAATACTCATCCCGGTACAAAAACATGACGACGTCCGCATCCTGCTCAATGGCGCCCGATTCGCGCAGATCTGACAGCATGGGGCGGTGGTCGGCTCTGGCTTCCAGGGCTCGGCTCAGCTGGGACAGCGCCACCACCGGCGCCTGCATCTCTCTGGCCAGCGCTTTCAGCCCGCGGGAGATATCCGAGATCTCTTGCTGCCGGCTGTCCCCCATCCGTCCGCTTCCGCCGCTCATGAGCTGAAGATAATCGATCATAATGAGGTCTAATCCCTTGTCCAACTTAAGCTTTCGACATTTGGAGCGCATCTCCGCTAAGGTGATGCCCGGCGTGTCATCGATATAGATCGGCGCCTCCGACAGCGGAGCCAGCGCCATGGCTAGCTTTTCCCAATCCGAATCCTCCAGCTTGCCGGAGCGAAGCTTCTCCGACTCCACGCCCGCCTCGCAGGACAGCATTCGGTTGACGAGCTGCTTCTTCGACATTTCTAGGCTGAAGATCGCACTGCATTTGTGCTTCCGGACCGCCGCATGCTGCACAACATTCAGCGCAAAGGCCGTCTTACCCATGGATGGCCGCGCCCCCACCAGTACTAGGTCCGAGGGCTGCAATCCCGAGGTCCTGTAATCCAGATCCACAAATCCGGTGGGGATCCCGGTAATCTCCCCTTCACTCTTGGCAATCCGCTCAATATCGTCGAAGGTCTCCAGCAGCACATCCCGAATATGGGAAAAGTCTTCGTTGCCTTTGTTCTGAAGGATGCGGAATACTTTCTGCTCCACCTCCTCCGATAGGACATCGATGGGGGTTTCTGTGCTGTATCCCTCAGCCATGACTTGATTTCCAAGCTGAATAAACTTCCGGTAGAGGGCTTTATCCTTTACAATCTGCACATAGTTTTTAATATGGACAGAATTGGGCACGGCGGCGGCAATCTGGCTCAAGTACTTCATATCGCCTGCGGCCTCCAGCTTTCCCTTTTGCTCCAGCTGGTTTTTCAGCGTGACCAGGTCAACCGCCCGATTTTCATGATATAAATCCACCATGGCTCCAAAAATCTCGCCATGGCGTAAATTATAAAAATCCTCCTGCGACAGGTTTTCAACCGCCACATTGACTGCGTCCCGGTCGATGAGCATGGAGCCCAGCACCGATTGTTCCGCCTCTTCGCTGTGCGGCGGAACTCTCGGAGTTAGATTCTCATCTGCCATTGTATCACTCCCGCAACTTCTACGCTTCTTCAATGCGGACCGTCAGATTGGCTGTCGCATTGGCGTGAAGTTTCACTTCTACACTGTAGTTGCCCAAGGCCTTGATGGGGTCCTTCACAAAGATCTTTTTCTTATCCACGTTGAGATTCATTTTGAGCAGTGCTTCCGCGATATCCTTGGATGTGATGGAGCCAAACAGACGCCCGCCCTCGCCGGATTTCGTCTTGATGACGACAACCGTCTTGCCGAGAGTCTCCGCCAGCGCCTTTGCTTCCTCTGCTTCCCGCTCTTTCCTTCTAGCCTCGCTCTTCTTTTTGATGGACCACTCGTTGACGACTTCCTTCGTCGCTTCCTTCCCCAAATTCTTCGGCATAATATAATTCCTGGCGTAACCGTCGCTTACCTCCACGATTTCACCTTTTTTCCCTAGCTTCTTTACATCTTCCAACAGTAGAATTTTCATCGTCTTTGCCCCTTTCTGTCCCAACGGCAGATCGCCGTTACTCTTTATCCGATCCGCGCGTGAATTCTTCTATGGCCTCGCGGAGTTTGGCCGTAGCATCCTCCAGCGATGTGCCTTTCAACTGCGCGCCGGCCACCGTGAGGTGCCCACCGCCGCCCAGCTTCTCCATGATGAGCTGCACATTGACGTCCCCAAGGGATCGGGCGCTAATATTCACCTGATCGGGGGTCTTGGTCAACACGAAGGAAGCGCGGATTCCCGCAATATCCAGCAGCTCATCGGCCGCCTGTGCCGCCACCGCATTGGCGTTGTCCATCCCGCTCGTCCACTCCGCAATCGCCATCGTATCATATACGATCTTGGCGCTGGCCACGATCTGCGCTTTGGCTTTGTACTCTTCCATATCATTCTTAAACATCTTGCGAACCCGGATTGAGTCTGCGCCATTGCGCCGCAAGAAAGCGGCAGCCTCAAAAGTCCTGACTCCTGTTTTAATGGTAAAATTCTTCGTATCCAAGGCGATCCCTGCAAAGAGTCCGTCTGCCTCCACCGGCTTTAGCTTAATCCGCTCCGTAAGATATTGGAGCACCTCTGTGACCATCTCGCTGGCCGAGGATGCGTAGGGTTCCACATAGGACACAACGGCCTTTCCTACATTTTCAACGCTAGTCCGGTGGTGGTCGATAACCGCCACATTCTTGATGATCTCCACAAGCCGGCTGCTCTCGCAGATGGATGGCCGATTCACATCGACTAAAATTAAGAGGGTATTCTCGTCGGTGTAGTCAAGGGCCTGCTCCTCGTCGATGATGATATCGGCGTAATCCCGTTCCTCCGCCACCCTGCGATACAGATCCATAACCGCCGGATGGGGACCACCCATGATAATATGGGCGGGCTTATTGAGCGCGGTCACCCCCCGATAAATTCCCAGCGCGGATCCAAAGCAGTCCAGGTCTGGATTCTTATGCCCCATGATAAAAACACGGTCTGACTCTACGATGAGTTCCTTGAGGGCGTAGGCGATCAAGCGCGCTCGCACTCTCGTGTTCTTTTCTACGCCGCTGGTGCGGCCTCCATAGAAAATATACCGCTCCTCATTCTTGATCACCGCCTGATCGCCTCCGCGGCCAAGTGCCAAATCCACCGCGGCTCTGGCGTACTCCTGGGATTGCTCCAGTCTTTCGTCGATTCCGACGCCGATGCTGAGAGTCACCGGCAATTTATTTCCAATATTGAGTTTTCGAACTTCTTCCAGAATTTTGAATTTTCCCTCTTCAATTTTGAGCAGCGCTTTATGGGGAAAGATCAAAAAGAATCGATCCTTCTCAAGGCGCGTCAGGATCCCGCCCAGTTCCGCCGCCATGTCGTTGAGCCTGCGGTAAATCATGGCCTCTAATAAGGGGCGGCGGCCCTCCTCCATGCTGCTGAATACAAGGTCATAATTGTCGATATAGATCAGCGCCACAACTGTCTGCCGGTCCAGATTTTCCTGTTCCAGCTCCACTTCACGGGTGATATCAATCAGGCTTATGGTATAAAACTGCTTAGCACACTCATCCAGCCCGTCCTTTTCCTCCGACTGCTCGTCATCCTCAATTTGAACCCGGTTCAGCCGTAGAAAGTAGTAGCGGCCATTGTAGGTAATTTCCTTCTCTTGCAGCTCCCTGTCGTCCTTCTGTAGCTTGATTCCCCCTAGGAGCTCCTCGATGCTCTTTTCCTCCAGGTCGTCAACGTCGGTAAAAAGTTTTTTGAACTCTTGGTTATACCATAAAACAGTCTGGTCCAACGTGAGAATCGCATAGGGGT
>CAUFVC010000211.1:0-4691 GCA_959029275.1 uncultured Eubacteriales bacterium
GTCACGCCGATAACATCATAGCCCTGTTCTTTTAGGAGATATGCGGCAACGGAGGAATCGACGCCTCCGGACATCCCAACTACTACTTTTTTCTTCGCCATAGCTGCCTCCTTATCCCCCTCATTATACTACAGAAGGCATACAAAAACAAGAAACCTGCCTGTATTTTCCCCTCCTTGTGCAAAATCATGTGCCGTTCCGGGTTTGCCATCTGTATGTCAACTAAAATTCTATTATATTTTCTATTTCGCTGCTTTTGGATAAGGGGCTATTATTTTGGCAATTACTTTGATGATGAAAATTTGCAAAAGCTATGTCTAGCAACTGGGGAGATGGTTGCTCGGGCTTTGGCCATTCTCAGTGAAACCTCCACGATTTCGAGTCAGGGTCGCTGAAAATAACTACCCAACCAGAGTCCTCACCACATCCATAATCTGCTCGTAGGTAATATCCTGCGCGTAAGCGAACTGCTTGCGGTACTTGTCCCACATGGTGCGCAACTCTGGGCTTTCATCAAAGTTGTGCAGGATGCCTGATACATCTGCAATCTGCTCTGCGGTGTCGCGATGCTTGGCAGTTGCGCTCAGCGCCTCAGCAAACACAGCTTTATCAAATTTCTGTGTAGTAGCCAGTACGTAGGCGTCGTAGAAATCCCTAGGGCGAGTATTGAACACGCCGCGCCGCAGGATGGTTTCCACCTTCTCAGCCATAACAGTTTCGATGTTATATGCCCACAGTTCATAGGACTGTTCGTCATCAAAAATCTGCGTGAAGCTGTACTGCACCGCGTGAGGTGTGATGACATCGCCGGTAGATACATCAATGCTCAAAGGAGTGATCAAGGTGTCGAATCTGGCAGTCAGAGCCACGCGGTAGCCGCCGTAAATATCATCCTCACGAATGGGTGAGATGGCCCCGATTTCAAATACCACGTCATCGTCAAAAGGAACTGCACAAATCTGCTCCAATGCACTGCGGATTGCTTCCGGTGTCAAGGGCAGATTTTTTAGTGTGGTATCCAAGTCCATCGTTGCCCGGTTGTCCAGACCGACGATGGCGGCCACCAGCATACCGCCCTTCAAAACGAACTTCTCTTTATACTCCGAGGCAGAAAGGCGGACAAGCAGCCGCTCAAACATATAGTTCTGCAAGATCACCTGAGCCGGGATGTTTTTCTTTTTGGCAATGTTGCGGATCTTCGCTTTCAGGCTCATTGCTTTGCTCACAGAAGCACCTCCAAATATTGACGCAATACGTTCGCCACACGCATCTTCTTTGCGTAAGAATTGAGCTTGTTCAAATCCTTCTTGGGATTGGCAGCATACAGTTTCAACGCCGCCAAAAAAGTTTCCGTTCCGAGCTTATTACGGCTTCGGATCACATCACAAATGGTGCGTTCCAGATCGTAGCAGGGAACGAGATTACCGGCAGGCGTTTTCAGTTCAGTCTTGCCGAGCTCGAACAGCTCCGGCTTGATGTAGTACACCTTGCACTCTGCTTTGATCGCCGCAGAAGGGATGCATCCGGACGGTGCAGTGATTGTATGTTCAAAAGGTGTTCTGTCCGAAATGCCATGTAAGAACAGAGCTGTTTCATGAGAGAATATTATCCGTGTTGACCGCTTGCTTATCGACAGCAGTTCATCCTCCATATCGTCGGGAAGGATGTACTGCCCCTTTACAATGCGATGGATTTTATCTTCTTTGCACAGCTTGTAGAGCATGGCTTTTGAGATGCCATGCTGCGCTGCAATTTTTGTTTCAATAATACCGCCATGCTCCTTGGCAATGGCAGCGAGTTCAGCAATATAGTCCATTCAAACACCTCGTCACAATAACTCAATAATATTATACTCATAATTATGATTATAGTCAACGTATCATGCGGAACATTCGAAAAATATTTATAATTAAATTACGACAATAATCAACACAGAGCAAAGGGTTTGGGATAATCTGTGTCACAGCTGGCCCGCCGCTTACAACTGGCCCGTCCATCGATCTCACGATACATAGACGATCTCTTGGACGAATTAGTCATAATCCAATCTCGCAAGTCTGGACCGGAAATCTATTATCGTTTAAATGGAACGTATTTTCAGAATGCCAAAAAAACAATCACTCGCTATCTAGATGAAACCATTGTCGATGTGGACCGGTTGTTATAAAAAAACAGGGACAAGCGCCGGATTCCTCACCTCTCAGCCCTGTCCCTGCTCCGTGTACCCCGGAGCGCCCCTATTCCTCTTCCTCAATCTCCTCGATATCCTCCACCGGCGGCTTCAGTCCCTCAATGGTGATGTTGTGCTTTTGCGCATAGTCCCACAGCGCCGCATGGATAGCCTGCTCTGCCAACAGCGAGCAGTGTACCTTGACCGGCGGCAGGCCGTCGAGCGCCTCCATCACCGCTTTATTGGTAACTTTCAGCGCATCCTCCACGGTTTTCCCTACGACCATCTCGGTGGCCATGCTGGAGGTCGCCACCGCGGCGCCGCACCCAAAGGTCTTAAACTTGACGTCCTGAATCACGCCGTCCTCCACCTTCAAAAAGATCCGCATAATATCGCCGCATTTTGCATTTCCAACAGTCCCTACGCCGTCCGCATCCTCAATCTCGCCCATATTGCGCGGGTTCATAAAATGATCCATGACTTTCTCCGAATACATATCTTTCGTCCACCTTTCCACAGAAATCTTTGGTTGTTTAGCTCTGCGACTTGATAAAGTCCTCATACAAAGGCGACATCGCCCGAAGCCGCTCTACAATGGGCGGCAATTTTTCCAAAATATAGTCCACATCCTCCATGGTGTTCTCCCGGCCAAAGGTCAGGCGAAGGGACCCGTGTGCGATCTCGTGGGGCAGCCCGATGGCCAGCAGTACATGGGACGGATCTAAAGACCCCGACGTACAGGCTGAACCGCTGGATGCGTATATGCCTGCCATATCCAACAGTATCAGCAGGGACTCCCCTTCGATGAACTGAAAACTGAAATTCACATGGCCCGGCAAGCGGTTTTCCCGGGCGCCATTGAGGCGAACATAGGGAATTCTGCGCAAAACCTCATCGATCAGGCGGTCCCGCATGGGGATCAGCTGAGCCCGCCTTGCTTCCAACTCGGAAGTCGCCAGCTCGATGGCCTTTCCCAAGCCCACGATGCCAGCCACGTTCTCTGTCCCTGCCCGGCGCCCTCTCTCCTGGGCTCCGCCGTGGATGAAGGAGCGGAGCTTGACGCCCTTGCGGACATAGAGGGCTCCCACGCCCTTGGGACCATAAAACTTATGTGCGCTCAGGGATAAGAGATCAATGTGCATAGCCTGTACATCGATTGGGAGGCTCCCCACCGCCTGCACAGCGTCCACATGAAATAGGATCTTCTTCTCATGGAGAAAGGCTCCGATTTCCTCAATGGGATTGATGGTTCCGATTTCATTGTTTGCCATAATGATACTCACCAGGATGGTGTCCTGATCGACTGCATTTTTCAGCGCCTCCACGGAGACGACGCCATCCTCGTCCACCGGCAAGTAGGTAACCCGCTTTCCCTGCTTCTCTAAATACTGGCATGTGTGCAGAATTGCGTGGTGCTCCACCGCTGTGGTAATGATGTGATTTCCTCTGTCAGCGTAACTCTCCGCGATGCCCTTCAATGCCCAGTTATCCGACTCTGTCCCGCACCCTGTAAAGAAAATCTCGTCAGCCTTGGCGTTGATCGCCTTGGCTACCTGCTCCCGCGCCGTCTCCACCGCCTGTTTGTTGCTTCTGGCGATGGCGTATATGCTGGACGGATTTCCATATTCCTCCGCAAAATACGGCAGCATCGCCTCCAATACTTCCGGCCTCACCGCCGTAGTGGCGGAGTGATCCGCATAAACCTTCCTCTCCATTGCTGCTCCTCCATTTCCTGCCCTAAGCTTTGATTTCCTGATATTGCTTCACCATATCCGCCAATGTTATATTGTCCACTGTCTCGTTGATACTGTCTGTCACTTTCTTCCAAACATATTTGACAACGCAGGAATCCTCCCGGCTGCACTCCTTGTCGCTGGTCAGAACGCATTCCACAGGGATGAGATCTCCCTCGGCGGCGCGGAGGATATCGCCTACGCTCACGCTCTCCAGCGATCTCGCCAACCTATACCCGCCGCCGGCCCCCCGGACGCTCTCCACCAGCCCCGCCTTGCGGAGCTTTGGAAACAGCTGCTCCAGGTAGCTCTCCGACACGCCCTGTCGGCCTGCAATCTGGGATATGGTCACCACATCGTCGCTATAGTGGATCGCCAGGTCTACCATTGCTTTCAGGCTATACTGTCCTTTTGTTGAAAGCTTCAACTGCATCACCTGCTTGCTTTTAATTCCGAGTATTTTACTCAGGTTTGTATATACAATAACACCCCTTCACAATTTTGTCAAGGGGCTGTCAGTATTTTTTCTGTTTTATCATAAGTACCGAATGGCCCGGCCTGGCTTTTGTGAACTTTGATAGATCCCCCGATCCACCACCAGATCTCCCGCTACCATAACATATTCAATTCCAACCGGCTTTGTGTCCGGCCGTCCCTGATCGGGATACACCGCCAAATCAGACAGACGGTCAAAATCAAAGACGGTAATATCCGCGTCAAAGCCCTCCTGGATCTTGCCCTTTCCGGGAACACCAAAGAGTCTCGCCGGCAGCAGCGTCACTTTGCTG
>CAUFVC010000212.1:0-4688 GCA_959029275.1 uncultured Eubacteriales bacterium
CTCCCAAGGAGCTTGCCGCCTATTTCGGCACCCCGGAAAAGCCGGAATGCCATAGTAATATTCTTCAGAATATAAGGGGACTCTTCGGTATACCGGAACGAGACGTTCCGAAACTCAATCTCCAAGGTATCGTCAGGGCTTAGCGTCAGTTCTTTCCAACCTGTATGTTCCGTATGGATATCCAGGTATTCACGAATGCTTGAAACTTCGTTGCCCATGCGCGTGATCGAAGCAAGACCCTGTACGATGTTCATAATAAAACCGGAAAATCCAGAAACAGCTCCGAAATATAACGTGAATTCGGCAATTTGTATCTGCCCATTGAAAATTGCGTGAAAGATATACAAATATGCCACTCCATCTCTGATCAAAAGAAGCACCACATCCGCAATAGCCGTAATAAAATTATGGTGCGATATCCGGACCACCCATTTCAGCCGAGATTTTATCAGTGAGTTGATAACGGCTGTGAGCCAATTTTTCATAGAGTATAGCTTGACATCCTTGTTATATGTATAATCCGCCGTTTTTTCGTACAGATAATTAAGTTTTTTATCGATAACGGTCCATTTTTCCCGGTGATTGTATTCGTAAGCGTTGACATGCCGCAAGACCAACAGGTAAAGTCCGGACGTTACCAGAAGAACCAACACAATCCAAGGGCTGAGCATTGAGATAATCCCTATGTAGAGGACAAAGCCCAAAATCTGCCCCAAAAAGCCGCCCAAAGTCTGCAACATTCCGGACACGCCTGAGCTATCGTTAAATAGGATATTCAGAACGTCCTGAAATTTATTCTGCCCATATTCACTTTCCACGACTCGATAATCCAGCTCCATTTTCTTTTTGAAAATTTCAGTCAGATAATGGACTTTGTTGTTGGTAAGATGCGTCTCATTGACCGCCTTGATATATTCGTTTACAACATTACACGAGGCAAAAACTAGCGATAAGACGCCCACGACAATAAATAAGGTCTGTAAGGATATCTCGCCGGTAACACCGCTAAGTATCACGCTAGGCATATAAATTGAAATGAACGGCGTACAGACACCAATTATTGCCTGTAATATTAGGAAAATAATAATGAGACGCTCCCAATTCCACGTGTTATGGAGCACATACGCTACATTGCGGAATGTTCCATATTTTTTATCCTTTTTCAAATGCCAGCCCCCTTTTTTTTGCCATAATTCATAAAGAATGTCAACATATTACTGCCGCACGCTAGTGCGACAACCCGTTCTCTATTCCACTGACTTTTCCATCAAATCTACCGCAAAGAGATGGCACTCTTCACTGCCCCATGTATCCAACAACCGGACCGTAACTTCTGTGACATTCCGCCCACAGGGAATGCGGACCAGCCGCTGATGGTTGCCGCGCAGGGATCGCACCTCCTGCGATCCATCCTCCAGCGTCCACATCACATCTAAATCCTTCACAACTGTAGTCGGCATGCGGGACTTTTCCCAGCACAGCCGGATATTATGCCGCATTCCGCGATTGAGTTTCATCTCCCAGTCCGGCAGTGTCTCCCGGTTCAGGTCGCTATCCAGAACCAGACGGACAGCTTCCACCCATTGCGGCGTATCTAAGGTATAGGTAACAAAGCTTCCCTTGGGTCCCCGCGCGCCATTATCCGCATCCCCTATGGGACGGTCATAGCCGTTGCGCAAATTCTCCGCGCCGTGCAGATTGGATTCTAGCCGTGCCTCCCTTGTCATGGGGGATACGGTCCTGCGGTGGTAGGGAAGATAGCAATCATCCTCCAGCAGCGTCTGCTGTAACTCTGGCACGAATCCCTTCTCATAGATGCCGCGCGGGGTGAGCCCTTCTCTCAGCGCAATGGCCGCGGCGGTTCCCACTGCCTGTCCCAGCAATGCACAGGTTGCCATGACGCGGGTGGAGCTCATGGCCACATGGGATACGCTGATATTGCGGCCGGCAAACATAAGATTGTCCACATTCTGAGAATAGAGGCAGCGGTACGGAATACCGTAGGGCGACGGGGCCGGGTGATAAGTCGTCGGCGGCTCCTTCACATCGATGCCGCCTGGGTGATGGTCGTCCATTGACCACCCGCCGTAAGCGACCAGATCTTCGAAGTGGCCGCCTGCCCGCACATCAGACTGGGTCATGACGTAATCCCCCACATAGCGGCGGGATTCTCGTTTGCCGGGCAGAATCCCAATCCAGTCAATATCAAAATACTGATTTCTCTCCTGATTTTCCGGATCATTTTTCAGAAAATCCCATATGCCATAGGCTACCCGCAGTAGCTCATCTCGAATCTCTTCCGTATCGCGTATAGTATCCTGCATCCCGCCCAATTCCATATACCAGAAATTTTCTCCATCGCTCTCCAGATTCGGATAGCGATGCGGAAGATCTTCCTTTGTAAATTTGCGGGCCCACGTTGGGGCAATGAAAGTCCGCTTTTCTGAATATTCCCTCGCCTGGATCATGCAGCTCATGCCCATCGTGTGGGAATCGGCCTGTGCAGGCGCAATATCCTCTCCGTACTCCTCGCAGCCCTCCCGCCCCATGCGGTAAAGCGCGCCCGTAATCGGTGCGAGAATGCTGTCTCCGGAGCAGTCGGCGAAAATCTTTGCGTCAAATACATGATATTGCTGTGTTGTCATCTGCCAGCCGGTAATGCGGGCTAGCCGATCCCCGTCCATTTCCCCATCCATACAGGTACAATTGAGATATACCTCTAGATTTGGTTCTTTCTTCGCCATCTCCAACATAACGCTATCCCAGATGGAATAATTTTTGTATGGATTGCGCCAGTAATTTTCTAGCATTAGCTCCTCAACTAGCCCTGTCTCCCTGTTATTTTTTCCGTGGGCGCCGCACACCCACATGCGGATTTCCGACGATGCGTTGCCTCCCAACATGGGACGCTCCTGAAGCAGTGCCGTTTTGCAGCCATGGCGCGCCGCCGCAACAGCGGCACAAAGGCCGGAGAGCCCGCCTCCCACGACACAAAATTCTACTCTATGGTGAATGGTAGGAAATATACTCATGTTTTATGCCTCCTGTTTTTTTAACAGCTAGATTGCGCCCTATGGCGCTGCTGTGATATACTTATATCATACCATATCGCAATAGGCCCTTGTATCGAAAATGGTGTGTTTCCTCTTGGATATTCTGCAATTTCGTTTTCATACTAATAAGGAGTGGGTACCATGCAGCCACGGGAGTATCAGTTTCAGGCGCTTCGGGATGCCATTACAGCGCTCACCGTCCAGTATGGGGTTGAACTTCATATTGGAGGATTCTTTGAGTACGCAGATTGCGACAGCCCGCTGCTCCGCCTGCTATCCGATTATATTGTCCATGAAAATCCTTACTGCCTATATGTCAAGACGAATCCTAACCTCTGGCGGGAATGCATCTATCTTAAGCGCCGGATACTGTATAAATTAGAAGCGAATAAGGGACCTTTTTACGGCGTCTGTCACTGCGGTGTCGGGGAATATGTGTCGCCTATCTATTGTCATGATCGGGCGGTGGGATACGTCAGCATCGGCTGTTTGTCGCCGGATTCTAACGTGCTGAATCGCCGCTTTCGCTCCATCTGCCAGCGGTATGGCTTTTCGGAGGATCGCCTTCGTTCCTCCTACTCTCTATATGTTCACCCGACGGATCCGCCTCATGCGCTGCTGGCCGCCGTGGATACGCTGGCACTATTGTTATCATGCCTTTTAGACGATGTTCAATTGGGCGATTTGGAATTAAGCGGCCAGACACAGCGCCAAATCATTTTGCAGCGCGCCATGGAGTATCTCCACACCCGATACATGCGCCGCATTACAATGGATGATCTTGCTCTATTCTGTAAGTACTCCAAGTCCCATCTTCAACACCTATTTCGTAAGCAATATGGCACCACTGTCACGGCCTATCTGGAAGCCCTGCGCATGGAAAAGGCCCGGGCTCTTCTACAGAACTCCGAGCTTTCGATTCAGCAAATCGCCCGCCGTGTCGGCTATCGGGATCCGAACTATTTTACTGCCGTCTTTTCCAAGTCTCACGGTACCTCCCCTACTGGGTTCCGTCAACGCTCATAATGAATATAAAACCTCTTCATACGCTTCTACATAGTATCGGATATTTGTCCGTCCCCGCTGGATGATTCTGTGCCCTTCCGCTTCCAGTTTTGCTTTTTGCGCTTGCAGCCCTCCTGGATATTTTGGGTTTAGCTCTCCATCGGCTTTTAATGTCCGCCAGTATGGTGTCTTGTCCTCCTGCCGTTGTTCACTCGCCCACGCGACAATGGAGACAAAGATCCCGGCGGTTATGGGGTCTGTAAAATCAGCGTTTCCTAATTTGGCAAAGTATTCTCGAATCCTCCCAATAGTAATGATCTTCCCATTGGGTACGGACTTCATCACGCGGTCGTACTCAAGCGGCGGCGCAAAGTACATTCTGTCACCGCCATATTTTTTAATGCTCTTCGGATCCGTGATGATCTGAATTTTTGGCATTCCTTTATTCTCTCGCATCATGGCATTAAAGTCCTTATTCTGTTCGTTTGCCATGTTTCGACACCTCCTTGCGAACAAGTATACCGCTTTTTTCTATTCTATGCAATGAGGCGGATCACATTAGGCAATAAAAAAACGCCGTCCGTCAGACGCCGTGACACTTCTCCGCCAAAAATTAAAAAACACTCTCCC
>CAUFVC010000213.1:0-4679 GCA_959029275.1 uncultured Eubacteriales bacterium
TCCCCCTTCGCCAGCGTGTTCAGCAGCGTCCCCCAGTCCAGGCTCCACTCCATCATCGGCAAGTTGTACAGCAGCGACATCAACAGCATACTCACCGTAAAGAGAAAGGCCGCCGCCACGATATACAGCATCTGCCCTGCGATAAACGTGCGCCGGCCGGTGCGCGCAATGACGAACTGCGAGTAGGCGTCCAGAAAGGGCGCGTCGCAGAACAGCAGGATACACAGCCCCCCATATATGACGAGCATCTGAGGCCTCGACATGTAAAACGGAAAGACCCACGGCGTCACCGATACCCCATAGTGCCGGGCGATGCTTGCCAGAGGCGCATAGCTGTAATAGTGGAATACCAGCATTACCGCCAGCAGCACATAGGTCTTCGGGTTGGTGACAAGCTTCGATAGACTGATTCTCACACAGAGAAACATGGCTCTGACGCTACGCATGGCTCACCCTCCGTTTCATCTGCCACACGGCCGCCACCGTCATCCCCGCGCAGAGGACGGTCACCATGGCCAGCTTCTCCAGAAGCGCCTGGCCTGCGGTGGGAGCCGGGACCATCCCCTGCATCCAGTAGAGGGGGTTTTGAATCCCCTGCAGATTCCGGCCCGACGTCAGGCGCGTCAGGGTAAAGTACAGAAGCAGCGGCGACGAGGCCGCCACAAAGGCATCGGGGATAAAGGTCGCCACCAGAGTGCCGCAGCTTGCCGCCAGCGCCCCGGATAAGCCGTAGTTCAAGACGTAGCTTCCAAACCCGGCCGCGATCCTACCCTCCGCCAGGAGGGCATCGCTGGGAACGTCTGTGACAAACTTTGTATAAAAAGGATACCCTATGCCGCTGAAAATTCCGATAAAGAGCCCCATGCCGATGGCGAGGGTCAGCGCTCCCGCCGCGGCGCCGGCTATCATCTTGGAGACCACATAGGGAGCGGTTCCCGTCCGCGCGATCCAATAGGGGGTCGCCCGTGATTCCCACTCCAAGGGCAGCGTGACGGAGTAGGACAGCGCCGGCAAAATGCACACGGCCACCGTCATGGCTCCGCTCCCCGATATGCTTCGATCTAAAAGGTACCAGACAGAATGCGATGACTCCCTATCCGCCAACAGCCCTGAGATCGCCCCCGCCAACACTAGGGTGACGCCCACGCCGCACACGAGCAGCCGCCATGACAGTACCTGCCTCATATGTTCCCCCAACAACCGCAAAAATCTCATCCTCATCCCCCATTTCTACCCGCCCTGGGCGAAAATAATTTCAGCTCTGCCTGCCGGGGTGACGTCCTCCGTCACCTCAGATCCGTCTCTCCCTGAATCAGCGCGCCCGTCACGGCTGAGACCGCTGTCACCTCGTATTCATAGTATTCAAGCGTCTCCCCGGCCTCTTCATACTCCTCCTTGTATCTCGACGAGAGGATCCAGGCCGGCTTCGCATACATCTCCGCCGCATTGTACACCACTATATAATTGAGCTCCACCCCAAAGATCTCCGTCTCCACTGAATGGAGCGCCTTCCTGTACTCCGCTGCATAGGCCTCTATGGCCTCCTCCGGGCTTATGACCGCATCCTCCGACACCGGCTTCCCTATCTCATAAACCCCCCATGCATTGATCGTCAGCGACCCATTCCTCCCATACTTAGAATACAGCACCGTCTCCGTACCCTCGTCCCGCGTCCCCTTCGACCAGATTAGGTTGGCAAAGGGGATCCCGTCCAGCACCTGCCGAAAATGAAACAGATAGCCCTCATCCTCCTCGGTGTACTCGTACTCCCTGAACTCCTCGGAATCCTCACGCATCACTCTATTGTACAGGGCCTGGTGCTCATTCATCGTCTCCGCGTCCAACACATAGCTCCGCTGCAGCGCAAGGGGGGGAAATCCACAGGCATACAGCAGCTCCTCGATCTCCTTCGACGCCTCGGCGCGGCTCTTAAAGGAAAGATCCCCTTCCTCCGCATAATCCTGCATATCGTCATATCCGTACTGCTGTGTTGTCATCTGGGGATACCCCGGCTCGTTCTTTACAACGGGACCGCCTCCCTCGTCGGCATGATGCCGGTAGCTATATATTAGCCCGCCTTTTATCTCACCGCCATAAATTAAAAGGGATTCGCTAATGTCTTCGCCCTTTGCGAGCAGCTGCCTTCCCTGCGCCCATTGAAGCCATTCTCCGCCTTCCCCCCTGAACAGGGTTTGCACCGCTCTGTCCTCCTCCACCTCCAGCCAGTTTGCTGTGTACGTCTTCGCCTGCCCCGGATACTCCTCGGGCAGCTCCGCTGTCAGTTTGAGGGTGTCGGGCAGCGCCAGCGTCTCCCCCTCCGGGGAGGGCGTCCCGCCGCCGCAGCCGGCCAGCAGAAGGCTCAGGAGCCCCCACAGGGCCAGCGCCCACAGCCGGCTTCCCCTTCTGCAATCCCTATACTCTCCCATAAAATTCTCCCTTCCGGAGCGTTAGCGACGGGGCGAATTCTGCCCGTGAGAGCAATTTGTGACGCTCCAGCACAAATTGCCGTCTCCTTCTCTGTAGAAATTGAAGCTGCCGCGGAGAGGGGCCGGAGCGAGTATCCGGACTCCTCTCCGCGAAGCCAGTCTCATCGACGCTCCGGCATAAACAGCTCTCTTTCAATAGAAATCAATGACTCCAAGTCCCCCGGATCGTGTATTCCTCCCAATCGCCGCTCATATTGGGATATGCGCTCAGACAGTAGGCAATATTGACACCGCCATAGCCTGTCTCCCATGTAAAGTTTTTCTTAGCTGGAGTGCTGAGCGTAATGACATTCGTCGCATCGGTGGAACTAAGACGCTTAACCGACAGGAAATAGGCTGTGGGGAGAGTATTGATGGGAGAATTGACATAGGGCGTCGTGTACGCAGACGTCTTGAGCTGCAAATCCGTGGATCTCATACTACCCTTTAACTCATCCGGCATAAGCCATCCATAGCTAAATGGCGGATTTGCCGCCATCACCGGAACCGCCATCACCGACGCCACAATGAACGTCAGCAGCATTACAGAGACAACTTTCTTGATCTTTTTCATAAATCCTACACCTCCAATTATGTTTATCCTACAGGACCGTCCGCCGCGAAGCGGACATGATTCAGAAGAACCACCGGCTCTCCTGCAGCTGGCGGAACGCCAACTTGTTTACTTCTTAAAAACCTTAACTCGCATCGGTTTGAAAGAACATATTAAATAGTATTACGCCAAAGAATTCATTTAAATAAATTATATTTTTATTTACACTTCATTTATATTTTATATCTTTATCTCTCGAATTCATGTTACTATTTTACCATATCCTTCCTCGGAAGCACAACCTAAAATCCTGCCATATATGGACAATAAACTGCCATATTGCGACAGATTATAGCATTCTTCTCCAATATTTGAATTTATTTTTACAATTTATATGGCTTTTATCCATATCTTTACTCTTATTCAGCAAACTCATTTGTCAATTTTATTTTTTCCCTCCTTATCCCCATGCAACGAAAAAGGGCCGCCATGGGAGTTACAACTCCCATGGCAGCCCCGCCTTTCCATACACAGGCGATTGAATTGACCGTCAAGCGATCACGCCTTAGCCGTATGATTTTACAAAATTAACACGTCCGTTTGTTCATTCTCTCTGTCACTCCGCCCCCTGAAATTCCTCGTCCTCCAGCCAATGGCTCTGGTCCAGAGCGGCCGCCACCGCCAGCTGGTCGCAGCGGTTGTTCATGGGATTGTCCCCATGCCCCTTGACCCAGTGGAACTGCACCTGGTGATACGCCAGAAGCTCCGTGAGCCGCTTCCACAGGTCCACGTTCTTCGCCGGCTCTCTCCGCTTCGCGTCCCGGTACCAGCCGTTTCGCCTCCACTTTTCCACCCACCCCTTCTCAATGGCGTTGACCAGGTATTGGGAGTCCGAGTACAGCGCAACCCGGCACGGTATCTTGAGCGCAGCCAGTCCCTCCACCGCCGCCAGGATCTCCATGCGGTTGTTGGTGGTCATCCGGTACCCCCTCGACAGCTCCTTTTGAAATTGCCGGCCCTGCTCATCCCGGAATTGCAGAACCACACCAAACCCGCCGTTGCCGGGGTTGCCCCGGCAGGCTCCGTCCGTATAGATCGTCACATCCTTCACCGCTGGTCTCCTCTCTCACAGGGATGCCAGGGAGCCGGCCGGCTTTTGCGCGTAATTGCCCAGGAGCTTCCAATCGATACAATGCCGCCGCGCCATGCGCAGCGCCTCCGCCACAGACGGGTCGTCCACATTTCCCTCCAGGTCCATAAAAAAGCTGTACTCCCAGATCTGTCCCTTGATCGGGCGCGATTCGATCTTCAACAGATTCAGCCCGCGCTTCGAGACCTCCTCCAGCGCCGCAAACAGGCTGCCCGGCTTGTGCTCCAGCGTAAAGTACAGGCTGATCTTGTCAGCTCCCGCCGGAACCTCCATGTTGGGGCTGATCACCACAAAGCGGGTGAAGTTCTGCGAATTATCCTGGATCCCCGCCTGCAAAATTTCAAGCCCGTGGAGTTTCGCCGCCCTCTTCCCCGCCACGCACGCTTTCCGCGGGTCCTGCTCCTTCGCCACGCGCTCGGCGCTTTTCGCCGTGCTGTAGAACGGGATCAGAGTCCAATTGGGATGGACGCTGAAAAACTCCGCCGACTGTGCAAATCCCTGGGCGTGGGAG